>CAMWLH010000136.1 GCA_947175045.1 uncultured Clostridia bacterium
ATTTGAAATTATCCAAATTTTATATTATGGAGGGACTAATAATGAAAACAATTACAAAAACGGCGGCGATAGGGATTTCCTGTTTGATTTTGATGACTTTTCCCGTTTCCGCGGAAACAATACCAACCGAGAATGATAACCTGAACAACGATACGGTTTATATTGACGGAGTACCCGTTCCGCAGGAAATGCTTTTGCAGGAAGAAGCTCTAAACGCTTATGACGCCCTCTACAACCGCTTTGAACAGGACGAGGATAACAACTATATACTTCCCGACGATTATGCGGGCGAATACATAGATGATAGCTATAATCTTGTCGTACAGTTGACAACAGACGATTACAGCGAATACGAGTTTCTGCTTGACGAATTTGACTGTGTCGTATTCAAAACCGTTGAATATTCCAACAACGAATTAACCGAACTTGCGAGGGAAGCAAGGACATCCATTATTGAAACGGAAAGCAAAGATAATATCGAATATGTTTCCTCGTGCGTAGACGTAAAAAACAACAAAGCGCTAATTGAGATAGGTACTAAAGATCTTAATGTCAGAAGCAATATTACGTCATACTCATATAGAAATTTACCGCTGGAAATCAAATATGCTTATATTGAGGATAAGGTGCAGCAAGATAGCTCGGTTGAAACATCGCGTAACGATCTTATGCCTACCGCTTCAAACTCTGAAACAGTGACACTTATTGGTGGTAACAAAATTGAAGTAATAGGCGCGACGATGACAATGACAATTTGTGGAACACATAATGGAGAAAATTCATTACTCACTTGTGGTCATGGTGTGCTTTCAGTAGATTCAGTTAAATATGATGGAGTATATGTGGGAGGTTTGTCAAAACGTCATTTTGAAGATGAGGGATATGGAGATTATTCCATATTTAAACTTAACGATAATGCTGTGATGACTAATAAAGTAAAATCAGAGAAAGGAACAGTCTCTATAACAGCAACTAAATATAATGTACCTGTGGGAACAGTGGTTTATTGTTATGGGCAAGCAAGCAAGCGGGTATACAGTGCTCAATGTTACAGGGGTAAACAAAGAAATATATTATTCAAATATTAAACCAAATCCAATTACCATAATAGGACAGACTGTTGCCGATATTGATAAGGGGGAGATTATTAGCGGAGATAGTGGAGGTCCTGTGTATTTTTATTCAAATGGCAAATGGACATTTTGTGGTGTTACTTCCACAGTCGGTACTGGCACCATGTCATTTACACCATATCTGCATATATATGGTACATTTACAGCTTTAACATCATAAACATATGAGGATTTCACAATGAAAAAGTATTTAATAATTATTTTATCCCTATTACTTTTAACAAGCTGCGCGAACTCCCACGAACATTATCGTATACAGCCGACAGACTATATATCCAATATTGCTTTATCTGAAACAATAGAAGCCCTGCCCCAAACGAAAAGCGCCTCTTCCGAGGTTTGCGCTGAAACAGACGAAGCACCCGACAATACCTATACAAATCCCGCATACGCCGCGCACGACGCTTTTATGGAGCATTTTGACCGCGGAGAATATCTGCATCTTCCCTCTAATTATCAGGGCATATACTATGACGGGGACGTTTTTGTGATACAAATTTCTGACGAAGATCAAAGCCCATATGATTTTCTTTCCGAATACGGCGGTCTTGTCAGAATTGAAACCGTGAAATATACCCGAAAGGAGCTTGAAGCGTTACGCGATATACCGTGGAATATTCTCAAAGACGAGCACAGTATCGACGTTGTTTCAAATGGTATAGACCATAAAAACAACGCAATAGAGATAGAGGTATTTGACAGATACACCGACGAGGAAAAGGCGGAAATAGCTTCATACGTTGAGGATTATCCCGTAATAATTAAATATGTCGATTACCACCATATTACCGCCGCAGAGGCTCTCGATATGCTCTACAACAGCTTTGAATTTAACGAGCGGGGCACGCGCGACTATCCCGACGATTACGCGGGATACTACTTTGACGGCGACTTCGGTCAGGACAATTATGTACTGGCGGTGCTGATAACCGACGAAAACAGCACCCGCTATGATTTCCTAAAAGGCTATGAAAAAGTCAGATTTGAAACCGCGGAGCATTCCTTGAACGAACTGTGGGAGATACGCGCCCAATTGCCGTCGGAACTTATTAAAGAGCTTGATCTCCCCTTTCTGGGCGCCGAAATAAATATGCGCCAAAATATCATAGACGTGACCTTTGACGAAACCTGCTCCGAGGAGCAGCGCGCGGCGATCACGGAATACGCCGCAGACAAGCCCGTCACAGTCGGATACGCCCCAAAGCCGTATCCGGAGCTACAATCAGCTATATAGTAATCTCCCTCCCCGATGCGGGGAGGGAGATTTTATATTTTGCGGTATCTTACTTCCCGACCGCCGCCTTAGTCACTGCAACGATATTCTCCGCGCAGAGCCCGAATTCCTTAAGCAGCGCGGGCGCGGGGCCCGAGTGACCAAACACGTCCTTCACGCCGATCTTGATAACGGGCACGGGGCACTCTTCGGTGACCACATCGGCAACCGCCGAGCCGAGCCCGCCGATAACGCTGTGCTCCTCCACGGTAACGATCTTACCCGTTTCCTTAGCCGCCTTGATGATTATGTCGCGGTCAATGGGCTTTATGGTGTGTATATTTATAGCGCGGGCGTCCACACCCTGCTCCGCGAGAGCCTTGGCAGCCTCCAGAGCCTCGGAAACCATAAGACCCGTCGCGATAATTGTGATATCCTTGCCGTCCTTAAGCTGAACTCCCTTTCCTACCTCAAACTTATAGGTAGCGGGGTCGTTGAAAATGGGCGCGGCAAGCCTGCCGAAGCGCATATAGGTAGGACCGACATAGTCCGCCATAGCCAGCACAGCCGCCTTTGCTTCGGTGTCGTCAGCGGGATTTATAACCGTCATTCCGGGGATAGTCCTCATAAGAGCTATATCCTCGTTGCACTGGTGGGAAGCGCCGTCCTCTCCCACGGAAATACCCGCGTGAGTTGCGCCTATTTTTACGTTGAGATGGGGATATCCTATCGAGTTGCGGACAATCTCAAAAGCTCTTCCCGCCGCAAACATAGCAAAAGAGCTTGCAAAAACCAGCTTGCCCGTTGTGGCGATACCCGCCGCAACGCCCATCATGTTAGCCTCGGCAATACCGCAGTCGTAGTGCTTTTCGGGAAATTCCTTCTTAAATGTGCCTGTTTTTGTGGCAGCCGCGAGATCGGCGTCCAACACGATAAGATCGGGACGCTTTTCCGCCAGCATTACCAGCGCTTCGCCGTAGCTGTCACGAGTTGCTTTCTTTTCCATATTATTCTATCCTTTCGGTGTGTATTATTTTTCAAGCTCCGCGAGATGAGCCTTAAGCTCCTCCATCGCCTTAGCGTATTCCTCGTCGTTGGGAGCTTTCCCATGCCAGCCAACCTGGTTTTCCATAAAGGAAACTCCCTTACCCTTTGTGGAGCGCTGAATAATAACGGTAGGCTTGCCCGTAACGGTCTCAGCCTCGTTGAACGCCTTTTCTATCTCGTTGAAATCATGCCCGTTGATATTGATAACGTGCCAGCCGAACGCCTCGAACTTCTGATCTATGGGGTAGGGGGACATTACGTCGGAAATTTTTCCGTCGATCTGCAGACCGTTGTTGTCCACCACAGCCACGAGATTATCCAGCTTGTAGTGCGCCGCGAACATGGCAGCCTCCCAAACCTGACCCTCCTGTATCTCGCCGTCGCCGAGAATAGCGTAGACCTTGTAGATATCGCAGGATATCTTCCCCGAAAGCGCCATACCGCACGCCGCTGAAATACCCTGACCCAGCGAGCCGGTGCTCATATCCACGCCGGGGACTTTACCCATAGCGGGGTGACCCTGAAGCCGCGAGCCCTGCTTGCGGAGCGTTTTCAGCTCCTCCGCGGGGAAAAATCCCCTCTGCGCCAGCACGGAGTAAAGCGCGGGGGCGGTGTGCCCCTTAGACAGCACCAGTCTGTCGCGTGAGGGCATATCGGGCTCGTTGGGGTCAACGTGCATACGGTGCATATAGAGGTATGTCAGCGTATCCGCAACGGAAAGCGAACCGCCCGGGTGACCCGCCTTGGCGTTGTAAACACCCTCGATAACGCCCATTCTGACCTTTGTCGCAGCTATTTCAAGCTGCTTTCTCAGTTTTTCGTCCATAAAGAACTGCTCCTTTCAGATATAAGAGGTCGGAGGTTGGATATAAAAACATCTCCACGCTCCGCCCTTGAATGTGATTATTGCAGCTTTCGGCTTTGAAGCCTCAAAACTGATTTTACGCGCTGTTTTCATATAGTGTGAACAGCTTGTCCGTAGCGGTGGTTTTACCCACACACGGAGAGCCTGTTATAATAATCAGCACCTGCCGCGAGAAATCCGACATACGTTTAGTCTCCAAACCCCGAATCACGCCCTGCCGCAGGTCCACCCCGCGGATTCGGGGTACTGCTTGCGAGAAAAACTCGTGTCTATGCCCCATGCCGCCGCCATTTGCAGAACGTGCTCCTCATCGGCGAACTCCGCTGTTTCCCAATCGTCATCGGCGCTTTGCAGCAGCCCGTCCAGACCCAGAGCCTTCTCCTCCGCGGTAATTTCGCCTTCGTTAAGCAGTATCTCTCCCATATCGCCGCACCAGCAGTAGCCGCGTATCATTTTGCCGTTCACATACTTCACCCACGCGGCATACTCCACAACACGGTGGGAAGAGAAATACTGCACCTCGGGGAAACACGCACCTATTCTGTCCAGTTCTCCCCTATTCTCGGTTATGATATCATCGCCGTAATTTATCACCAGAACATACCCGTCCAGCACGGGCGAAACGAAAACACCAGACCCTATCCCCTTTTCCCAGCCCGAGGGAACAGGATTTTCCAGCCCGAGCGCCCCTATAACATCTTTCGGGGAGTCGCTTTTAACGCAAAGCCAGCTTGTCTTGTACCCGAACGGCACGGGCTTGTCGGGAATTACCGCGCCCTCCTGCCCCGCGGACGGCTCCTTTTTCCCGCTAACAAAATTATCAAGAAAACCCATAGATAAAACCACCTTTTTAATCAGCCCCAAACCGTTATTTGTTCAATCTCTCGATATAGCCGATTATTTCCGCCATAGCCCCGCTGTTGTTATCGCACACTATAAGGTCGGCCGCGGTCTTTACCTCGGTCTGGGCGCTGTCCACAGCCACTCCGAGGTCAGCGAAGCGTATCATAGCCTCGTCGTTCATAAAATCTCCCGCCGCCACCGAGAACCTGTCGCCGCAGCCGAGGTACTTTATAAGCTCCCTAAAGCCGGTGGACTTGTCCACCCCCTTGGGCAGACACTCATAATACATAGGCGCGGAGCGCACCCACTGAGCGTCCCGCATATCGCTCTCGGAAACGTATTTCTCTATCCTGTCGATATTTTCGGGGGTATCCGCCAGCAGAACCTTCAGCCACCCGTCCCGCGGAAGCTCCCACAGCAGACACTCAACGGGAGTCACATTCTCCAGAGCGAGATGCTCCCGTTCGGTTTTGTTCATATAGGGAACATATATGGAGTGCTCATGCAGCACCTCAATCCCGATATGTGGGAACTCGTCCACGAGCCGCTTTATATATTTCAGCGCGTGCCCGCCTATCTCGCAGCGCCACACGAACCTATCCTCTTTAAAGTCGAACACCGCCGCGCCGTTGAACACCACCGCGGGGATATCCAGCTCCAGCTTCTCAACCACGGGGCGCGCCATGGAATACCCTCTGCCCGTAGCCACCGAAAACAGCCCACCGCCCGCTCTGAACCGCCTTATAGCCTCCATATCCTGCGGCAGTATTTGCTTGTCGTCCGTCAGCAGAGTGCCGTCGAGGTCGGTCATTATAATTACCTTGCTGAAATCCATAGGGAGCTTCATACTCCTTTCAAAAAAATTTATCCAAGACTAAACCGGCTTTACCGGGTGACGGATAACGGTCTTTCGCTTTTCGGGAGCGACCCTGTTCGGGTCGGAAAGGTATATCTCGTGGTGCGGGCGGGCTTCGGAAATATCATTCACATAGTCCTTTTACTCCAGAAATTTATCCATAAGAGAAACAGACAGCGTCTCGCTGTCATAGGAACCGA
>CAMWLH010000137.1 GCA_947175045.1 uncultured Clostridia bacterium
AAAATTTTTATTTTACGCAATTGCCTATGCTTTTCCTTTTCCCCCCTCCGCCTTTATGCTTTGCATTATATCATACTTTTCAAGAATTTTCAAGGTGTTCAACTGCTTAAAGATCATCAAAAGTAATCTGCCTGGGGTCATCACCGACCCACCAGCGCATTACACTTTCACCGCTCGTCCAAAAGACACGATTGTCCAAACCTTTTTTATTACGTGTTTCAAGCATTCGGTCAAAAGCTCGAACATAATTCAAGCGATATTTCGGATATCTTGCAAACTCGGATTTCATACGATTACCTCCTTGCATTGGACAACCGATACAACCGACGCGCTTTCTTCCGCACTGGTAAAGCGGATTACTTTCACAACCATAATGCCGAAGAAACTCCCACACTTCCGAATCCGTCCAATCTACAATTGGATTTATCATTGATGAGGTCGTTCTGTAACAGCGCTCCACAACGCGCCGCGCTTCGTCGTTATCGTCATTCATTACAAGCCCGCCATGTCTGTTGACACGATAATCAGCACCTAATTCAGCAGCTGTTTTTTGAGTACTTACGGGTTTCCCAATAATCTTTATAAGCCCTGCGCTTTCGGCTCGATTCCTGCTTTCAGCCCAACGAACGCCGGTTATTTTAACTCTCCCCTTGCCACCGCGCTCTTTCAGTTCCTCACAGCAATAACGCACCAATCTCGTTGGCGGCATTCCCTTTTCGGGTATAAGCTTCCACATGGATTTTTCAGGCTTGCTTATAATAACATTAGGAATTGAGCGCACATAATAGACCGTTTCGGGCACGTCAACAGTAGTTAAATTATGTACAATATCGTGCTTTACACCCGCAAGTGCCGCCAGAATGCGTATAACGTCGCTGTCCTTGCCGCCGCTGTAACAAAGGTAATATGGTTCGGTCTGCGGCTCAAACAATTTCAGTGTTTCAATTGCCTGAGCTTCCTTGCCCGATAGATTGCTCACTTGACAATCACTCTCCTTTGTGATATAATGTGATTGTGAATATTTTTGTATGCCGTGTCGGGTCAATCCGCGCGGCTTATTTTTTTGCATTTCCTGCCCACTGCTCAGCCATAGCGCGGGCTAATCCTGGAAAGGTCTTTGATCTGTTCTTTGCATTGCTTCCCGCAGCGCCTTTATTGCCGGTCGTTCTGCTCGGACACCAGGTACTGACCCATGGAACGATTTCCGTAGCCATCAGAACAGGAAGCCCGCGCAGCCACAACCGTGTAGTCTTTTCGTACTCATGACCGAACATCCAGGGGTGAACCTCCTGGGAAAACGGCGGCATTTCATATATCCGGTTGGATATGGGATTTTCAACTGCAATCCTGGGACAGTCCGCATTAAGAAACGACAAGAAAAAAGCCTTTGCTTCAAGTCCCCTTTTATAGCGTTCCTCATTCAGAACACCATTCGGATAAAGGCAGGCATTGCCCGCATTTGAAAGATAGGTACAGGGCGGGAACGCTATAAGCATATCCCATGCGCCGGATATCTCATGCACAGCGCCGTCCATAGTCCGAAAGCTGCACCGACCGTTTACAAGCGGCAGCACATCACCGAGTATATGCCATTCAGGGTGACCGCCCGAGGGTTCTTGTATATCCGCGCTGTATGCTTCATGACCGAGCCTGCGCAACTCAATGCACACCGTCTGGCTTTCCTCACATGCTACAAGTATTTTCATATTATCTCCCCCTTTTACTGCCGCCGAGAGTATTTCGGTTGATGATCTGCTCGGTCTTGGTAGTGTCCTCGCCCGTCCGTATCTCGCGAACCAGACGGCGGAACATATCGGGCAAGTATCGGGTGACCAGATCGGCGCACTCAATATAATTTCGGCAGTAGTCGCACTTGTCAAAATGGACACAGCAAGCGCAGGGCAGCCGTCCATCAACAGAAAGCGCCCTCATGCACTGTATTCTGTGGTTACATTCCCAATAATCGCAGACCATCAGCAGAAACAGCCAGAAGCAAAATATTCCATGACAAAATCATCATCGTCACAGTATGCGGAATTGAAATCAGCGCCGAAAATACTATCAGGCGGGAAATCTTCATAGGAAAAATCAAGATGGATTTCCTCGGTTTCCTCTTGTACGCCTTCAAACTGCCATTCGCTGCCCTTGAAAAGAATATACCTGTCGTACTCCTGCTTGAGCTTCTCCATAGCATTTGCGGGGTCGGAGCTTGTGAATATCCACGGATCGAGACAAAGACGCTTTACATATTCGTCAAACTGTTCGGCGGCAGCTTCAATATCTCCCGAAGCAATGCAGTCGCGGCGGGCAGAGTTTTTCTGCGCCATTACCGTTTTGAAATCGTTAAACAACTGCTTATGACGAAATGTCACGGGTGTGTTCTCCAGTTCCTGAAAAGCGAGTTGAAGCTGCCGCAGAAAAGCGGGCAGACCTATACACATTATATAACGGCACAAACTGGGGAAAATCTGATGTTTAAGCCATTGAACAAATTTAAGGAAAGTAGTGGGCTTATATGACGGGATAGTAAGCCTGCTTTTGCCGGAGCAGCCGAGAAACTCCGCCCACCACTTCTTTAACGAGCAGCGGGAAATATTAACATTATCGCGATTGATAAAGCTGACGTAATTGTTTATAACGCCCGCCATATATTTTGTGAAATCTTCCTCGGACATATCGCAGAAAGCATTATATACAGCCATAGCGCGAGATTGCTTGAACTCGAATTCCACACGAAACCAAGAGGTTATATTCTCGTCAACCTCGATTTTATTATGTTTCTGCTCCAACAGCTTGTCATAAAAACGACAGCATACAGCACTTTGACGCTTTCCGAAATATGTGGTACTTCCCAGATATTCGGCGGAATGAGGACTCATCAAATCGTCATAACCGATAAGAACGGTCTTGTCAAGCTTCCCTCTGCTCGGAGCGGACAACCGCGATCTGAAAGCGTGTTTTTCAATACAATTTCTTACTTTGGAAAAAGTAATCAGAGGCTTTGCAGAATTGTAAGAAATCTCGTCAAGCGCGTAATCGAAGCGGGTAGGTCTTGTGAATATACCGCCCACGGAAAGTGACCGCCAAGCCCTGAGAGCATGTTGCAGGTCAAGTCCTTTTTCCTTTAAATGTTCCTGATAATACGCCATTCCGTTACCCGAGAACTCAATACATATACCTTGCTTAAAGAAACGTTCCTCGCTCGGCAGCTTGATGGAAATATCGTTGAAGCGATAAATCTGAGCATAAAAACGCGAGCGCCCGACAAGTTCAAATTCTTTCCAAATATCGGAAAGCCGCAAGGTTTTCAAAGCTGTTTGCAAAAGGCTCTCAACCGTGTCCGTATGCCTTGTTGATTTACAAACCAAAGTAAGATAATCATATACGTGCTGTACCATTTTATAAACCGCCTTTTTTCATTTTTTGTATAAGCTCGCGCTGTTTTTTCTTATCCACGGGGATAGGGATATCAGCGGGAGCAGCCGCCGCCGAACCGTTAAGGTTGGCTATTATCTCATTGTCGGGAACATAATCCATTGTAAGGAGCGTTTCAACCATCTCTTTTGTGTCGTAGAGCGCCCGCAGCTTGTCCGTCTGGACGTAGCAGTCAACATACACGGGAACGAGCGGGAGCAGCGGATTTCCCGAAAACACTTCATATTCCTTTGCGTCATAGCATCTGTTTGTGACCATTCTTGTGAAAGGGTGAGCGAACGAAGCGGAGCATACTGTAACGTCCGTCGTAATGCGGCGGAGTATGATGTCAAGGAACATCCAGTGCTGCGCCGTACCGTAAATAGCGACATTTCTGTGACGGCACTGCGCTATATTCTGAAAAACCGTTTTTGAAAGCCCGCCGCCTTTTCCGTCCTTTGTCTTGCCGTCGTTAAAGTCGCGGGAGTTCCAGATCGTGCCTATCTCATCGATAACAACAAGCGTTCCCGCAGGAGCTTCAAGAATATCCCTCGCGCACCTCAAGGGCAGGATTTTTGTGTCCTTGGGAAAATTCTTAAGGTTTAAATTTGTAAGCACCGTCATTCCCCGATATTTACAGCAAAGATTATACACGTCGCGAACCATGGAACAGGTTTTTCCGTTTCCGAAGGGTCCTATGTAAAGATGAATGCCCCAACCCTCAAATTTTGTCCAGCCGCGCTCTATTATCCACTTTACGAAATCTATCGCGACCAGCAGCAGGAAGTGCGGCAATATCCGCAAGCGCTTTAAAAACAGCGTTATAACCGTCACCGACCGCCGCCCCCTATTCTCTTTGTAACATCATATATAAAGCCCATTATCCAGTTCATGAGCCAGATAACAGCGAACAACTGGAGCACTGCGGGAACGGTTTCAAAGACCAAATCCGCAAAAGTCCAGTCAGAACCCATTTCGTTATTCAAAAACTTTGCTATCCAGTTTGCCCAGCCGAGATATTTTAAAAAATCAAAATCAGTAAACACGCTTGCTTGACCTCCTCCGTCTGAAAATCCTTGCCGCGACCTTGAAAAGCCCGACTATGAAAAATATAAGCAGTATGCCCTCGGTGACCGTGTAGTGCGCTATCGGCTTTCCCATTATCCCATTCTCGGACACCCACAAGCTGTACGCCGTGTCGCAGTCCTCGGCGGTTATGTTGCCCTCGAGGTCGTACACCGTCATGCTGCCGTCAGCGCCGACAACTATTATTGAGGGAGAATAAAGCACCTCGGTTGGCGGATACTCCACTGTTTCAAAATATGTATCTGTTGTTTCCATCAATCTCCGTCCCCTCTCGTAAATATTCCGCGAATAAGGCTTATAACGATAATCAAGCCGATCGAGCCGAGAACCCACTGCCAGAGCGTAAACTTCAAATCTCCGAAATCAAGCTCGAACGACAGCATATAATCCGTTATATACCAGATTTGCTCAAAGCACCATCGGATAACGCCAACAGCGCCCGATTCAGTTTCCATATCATCACCGCCTAAATATAAGTTTTATTACCGCCACCGCCACACCCGCTAATATAAGCGCCAGAAGCTCAGGCGGCAGCACGTCGAAAAATATTTTGAGGTACTGACTTATCACGGGGGATTTTTCGGGGAGATATCCGACCAGATCGTCAAGCCCGCCTATTTCGGGCGGCTCTCCCCCGCTCTCCCCTGCCCCGCCGTTTCCGCTTACGTTCACATTTATGTCTATCGGCGATACGTCCACGCCAACATTTACCTCACCGCCGAACTTGACCTCGCCGCCAACGTTTACGGTTCCGTTTACTCCGACATTGCCGCCTACCGTTACATTGCCGCCAGTTGTGCCCGAACCGCTGCCATCTCCGCTCGGATTATTATTCGTTATATAGGTGTAATTGTTGGTGATGTACTCGTTTATGGTGGAGCTTTGCCCCGTGTCGGGGTTTGTTATGCTGTAATCATAGATCGTGTCGCCGCTTACCGTTATGTAATATGTGTCGGGGATTTTCGACGTGTCTATATCAGAGCCGAAGCAATCCATAATTATAGGAGTCTCGGATATATAAAAGCCGTAATCCTCGGCTTTTTCGGATAATGAGCCTTTAGTAAAATAAGAATTAAAGACAGAATCCGAAACCGACAGGGTTGAATTTTTAGAGTTATAAAGTTTTTTAAAAGGGTAAAAGCCTTTAAAAAACGCACAACCGCCTCCTGCATTAGTAAGACCTGGATTACTGAAAAAATCTTCACGTTTTTGAAGTGCGATTGAAGTACCGAAGCCGCCATAATACCAAGCAGAATATAAATTGGAGTTTATGCGGTTAACGATATACGATTCCTCGGCGAGACTATACTTTGTTTCATCAAAAAGTGCTTTATAGGCTTCTGGGTTCGTCAGATCGGCAGCAGTATTCAGGGTATCTACATAGCCTATATCGAACGTGTGCAGCGAGATTTCGCCCGAAGAATTTATTTGCTGTATGCCCAGATTGAAATAAATACAATAATTGGAAAAGTACAGTTCATCTCCGTACTCGAAAAAAGGGACTGCATAAAATTCCTTTAAGCCGTCTATTCCGAAAAAATTGTATTTCTCTAGGATCGTAAAATATCTAGCTGTCCGATCGCTGTCAAAGCTCGAATTGCTGAAATTTTTGTCTGTCTTCCAGCTTACTTTACTTACTGAACCGAGGGGGTAATA
>CAMWLH010000138.1 GCA_947175045.1 uncultured Clostridia bacterium
GTCCTGACCATCACTTTCAGCATTAACAGCAGTACAACCCGCAATTGTTAAGCACATAGCACCTAAAAGACCGAAAAAAACAAATTTACGCATGATAAAACCTCCAATTAATATGTACGCGAATAAGTAATTGTATTATATACAACAGCAACTTTTTTAACTTTACCTGCCACATTAACCGTTACCGCAATGTCTTTAGACTCTATAATTATCGGAGAAGGAATGTCTCCATAATAATTGCCATCATTTTCTTAAGCATTATAAAACCTCCTAAAAACTTTTGGATTAATGATATAGCAAAGCCTCTGATCAGATGATTTGTTATATTTATTATATAATTTCTAAAATTTTTTTGCAATCGGAAATATCACCATTTTTTTGACCGGTTTTTGTTAATTATTACAAAGCGGTAATCTTGACTGTCGCGGTACAGGCGGATATATACGCCGCGCAAGAAATATGGGTGACTGAAAAGCTGTAAATAAAATCGGCGGGTGCTCCGCCGATTTTATTTATTCTTCGGGCAGCTCCGTGCCGTAAGCTATCCGCGAAGATCAAATTTACCGCTTATCCTATCTATGCGAGTAAACGCGTCACTACACCATGTAAACAGTATTGAGAACGCTTCGTCAAAATCAAAGCCGTCATTCAGTTCCGCAAGCTCCAGCACTCTGCGGTCGTTTTCCGATACCTGTTTTTTAAGCTCTTTCCTTGTCGTGACAAAATTTCCGCTTTCAAGATAATGCAGATTTTGGATCAGGAAAAAGAGACTTTTACAAGTTACACGAAACTTTTCTATATTCTTCGCTCTGTCTGCGTGAATATATCGGTGACATATCTCATGATAAACGTTTCCCAAACTCAGTTTGACATAATTTATCTCGTCCGCTCTTTCCGCGGGCGGTAAAAGCTCCTTCAACGTTCCGAAAAGGTCTTTGGTCGTATGAATAAGCTGACAGACCTCCAGGGGATTCCAACGCGCCATCTCCTCCTTGCCGCATATAAAGCCGCATGATTTTTCAAAATGCCCGACCTTCTTCAGAATATCCCGATATCTGTCCATGTCGTTTACCAAGAAACTGTCGATCACGACCATTATGTCAATATCGCTGTTTTCGTTCGCTTCCCCGCGAAGATGGCTGCCCTGCAAGCCCATGTATGTTAATCTGCCGCCAAATTCAAATTTGCACTCCACGATCAGCTTTTGCAGATAATCATTCAGAACAAACATTTTTCTCCCCTCTCTTTCTGCTTATATACTCAAAACAAATCCCGATTTATCAGAGCCTCGTGTTCTCCATACCGATCGGGCCTTTTATCCCTCCTTAGCCCAATAATACGCCCCGCCCGGCATTGCCTCGATACGCTCATAGGGGATATACAGAATATCCTCCATCACCTCGAAATAAACCATACCCGTTTTCCTGCTGATAAACGCAGTGCACTCCTCCAGGAAATCATCATCTACGGTGAATTTGTCCGCGGAAAGCTCCTTAAGATCATCAGGGATATCCTCCACGTCCTGAAAGCAGGTGAGATAATTGTAGCACCAATCATGATTTTTGTAAATCAGATGAGCAAACCGAACGTCCGAATTTACCAGGCAGTAATAGTACCCGCCCTTAAAAGTATAGCCGGGACCGTTAAATCTGCGGGAACGCACAAATATCACATCGGGGTGCTCATCGCTCGTGAAAACCGCGTCATTTCCCGCGAAATCCTCTGACACTATCTCGTTGTCCTCACGGGATATTTCGTAAAAGCCCTCAGGAATATCCTCCAGCCTATAGAATTCATGGTAATATTCTTGCAGGTATTCCTTTCCGTTTACTGTAATAGTGGCATAAGGGTGACCGCCGTTAAGAAGGCTAAAATTAGAATACTTGTATTTCAAGGCAAGTGGACTTATTACAAAATAAATAACAACAAAAATAACGACACAGCACAGTAAAATGATAATACAGACAATCGCTTTATTCGTCTTTGTTTTCATATCTTTCCTCAAATCAAAGCGCCGCCCGCGGCATATTGAATCCCGCCGCAAAGCGGTGCTCTTTAACTTTCAACTAAACAATATTAACCAAAGTACTCAACTCCGCCCTTAAACAGCAACTGCTCCTTGTTGCCGTCGACGTTCTTTGCAACGCTGTCGGTAAGGCGCTCGGTGTGACCCATCTTTCCGAGCACACGCCCGTCGGGGGAGATTATTCCCTCTATCGCGTACATGGAACTGTTGGGATTGAACGCCGCGTCCATGGTGGGATTTCCCTTAAGGTCGACGTACTGCGTAGCGACCTGCCCGTTTTCGATAAGCTTTTTTATCACCTCGTCGGGAGCGACAAAGCGGCCCTCGCCGTGGGATATCGGGATAGCATGGATATCGTCGGGCTTGCAGTGCATGAGCCACGGAGACTTGTCCGTGCATATCCTTGTGTAGACAAGCTGCGACTGGTGTCTGCCTATGGAATTATATGTAAGTGTAGGGCTTTCGGGTGTGAGAGGTATGATATGCCCGAACGGAACAAGTCCCAGCTTTATCAGCGCCTGGAATCCGTTGCAGATGCCTATCATCAGACCGTCGCGCTTGTACAGCATCTCCTCCACCGCCTCGGCGATTTTCGGGTTGCGGAAAAAGGCGTTGATGAATTTGGCAGAGCCCTCAGGCTCATCGCCGCCGCTGAATCCGCCGGGTATCGCTATCATCTGCGAATTTGCTATGTGTTTCGCGAACTCCCGCACGCTTTCCTCCACGTCCGCCGCGGAGAGATTGCGTATAACGAATATCTCGCTGTCGCCGCCGTAGCGGTCAAACGCCTGCGCCATATCGTACTCGCAGTTTGTGCCGGGGAATACGGGAATAAGCACTCTCGGCTTTGCGATTTTGGGTGAGGTGCGCCCCTCAAGAAGTTCACAGCCGCCCGTATAGGTTATCTTTTCGGGAGCGGGCTGCGCGTCCGTTTTCTGCTTGAAGATGGGCTCGAGCACGCCGTCCCACTTGCTTTCAAGCTGCGCGATATCCAGCTTTACGCCGCCGCAGGTTATCTCGTATTCGGGAACGGTCTCGCCGATGATGCGGACTCCCTCCGCTTCCTCCTCCAGCTCCAGAACAAACGCGCCGTAAACGGGGTTGAAAAGATCCTCGTCGGTCAGATCATTCAGCTTAGCGCCGACACGGTTGCCGAGAGACATCTTAAAGATACCCTCCGCAGCGCCGCCGTTCGCCACCGACCACACGGAAATAGCTTTTTTATCCTTAATTAGCTTTTCAACGGTTTTAAATACGCTCTTTACGCTGTCAAAATCGGGCAGACCGTTTTCGTCGTATTTCGGCGCGATATAGCCTATCTTGCTGTAAGGGCACTTGAACTCCGCGGAGATGATATTGTCGGTCTTAGCCGTGCATATCGCAAAGGAAACCAGCGTAGGAGGAACGTCTATATCCTCAAAGGTGCCGCTCATGCTGTCCTTGCCGCCGATAGCTCCGCAGCCCATTTCAAGCTGAGCGCGGTATGCTCCCAGCAGCGCCGCAAAGGGCTTTCCCCAGCGCTCGGGCTTGCCCTGCGTTCTCTCAAAATATTCCTGGAAGGTAAGGCGGCACTTTTCGCTTTCACCGCCCGCCGCTACTACCTTGGCGATACTCTCGACCACCGCGCAGACCGCTCCGTGATAGGGCGACTGCTCCGAAACCGCGGGGTTGAAGCCCCACGCCATAACGGAAGCAGTGTTGGTGTTCCCGTCAAGCACGGGGATTTTCGCCGCCATAGCCTGCACGGGCGTCTGCTGTGTTCTTCCCGAGAAAGGCATAAGCACCGTTCCGCCGCCTATGGTGGAATCGAAACGCTGCACCAGACCTCTCTGCGAGCACACATTTAAATCGGTAACAAGGCTCTCCCAATCCGCGGCGGTGTTTTTTCTGCCCGTGGAGTAGCTCACCTTTACCTCGGGAACGGAAACATCGGTATGCTTCTCCGCGCCGTTGGAGTTAAGAAACTCGCGGCTGATGTCCACAATAGTTTTGCCGTTCCAGTTCATCTTAAGCCTTGGCTCTTCCCTTACAACCGCAACGATAGTAGATTCAAGATTTTCCTTTGAAGCAAGCGCGCGGAATTTTTCCGCGTCCTCAGAAGCTACCACTACCGCCATTCTTTCCTGCGATTCGGAAATGGCAAGCTCCGTGCCGTCAAGACCGTCGTACTTCTTGGGAACGGCGTTGAGGTCAATCTCCAGACCGTCCGCAAGCTCGCCGATAGCAACCGAAACTCCGCCCGCGCCGAAATCGTTGCAGCGCTTGATAAGTCTGGTAGCCTCGGGGTCTCTGAACAATCTTTGCAGCTTTCTTTCCTCGGGGGCGTTGCCCTTCTGAACCTCCGCGCCGCAGCTGTCGAGGGACTTCACGCTGTGCGCCTTTGACGAGCCGGTAGCTCCGCCGCAGCCGTCGCGCCCCGTGCGCCCGCCGAGCAATATGATTATATCCCCCGCCGCGGGTCTTTCCCTGCGCACGTTGCCTATGGGAGCAGCTCCCACTACCGCGCCTATCTCCATGCGCTTAGCCATATACCCGGGGTGGTATATCTCCGAAACGTGCCCCGTAGCAAGCCCTATTTGGTTGCCGTAGGAGGAATACCCCGCCGCCGCGGTGGTGGTTATCTTTCTCGGGGGAAGCTTGCCCTTTATCGTCTTTTCAACAGGCAGAAGCGGGTCGGAAGCGCCCGTAACGCGCATCGCCTGATACACATAGCTGCGCCCCGAAAGCGGATCGCGTATAGCTCCTCCCAGGCAGGTAGCCGCGCCGCCGAACGGCTCAATCTCGGTAGGGTGGTTGTGAGTTTCGTTCTTGAACATCAGCAGCCATTCCTCGTCCTTACCGTCAACGTCTACCGTTATCTTTACGGAGCAGGCGTTTATCTCCTCGCTCTCGTCCAGATCGTTAAGCAGACCGTCCTTTTTCAGCTTCTTTGCCGCCAGCGTAGCTATATCCATAAGACATACGGGCTTGTTCCCGCGCCCGAGCTCGTCGCGGTGCGCGCGGTACTCCGCGTAGGTGTCCGCGATATAGGAGGGCTTTATGTCGCAGTTATCTATAATAGTACCGAAGGTGGTGTGGCGGCAGTGATCGCTCCAATATGTATCTATCATACGTATTTCCGTAATGGTGGGGTTGCGCTTCTCGCTTCGGAAATAATCGCGGCAGAATTTTATATCGTCATTATCCATAGCGAGCCCGTATTTTACCACAAAATCCGCAAGCTCGCTCTCTGTCATGTCAATAAATCCGTCGAGGGTTTCAACGCTTGTGGGGATATTATATTTTACCGCCAAGGTATCATACTCCTCGAAGCCGCACTCGCGTGACTCCACCGCGTTGATAAGATAATGCTTTATCCTTTCAAATTCATCGTCGGTGATACTGCCGCCGAGTATGTATATTTTCGCGTACTTCACAACGGGTCTGTCGCCCCTGCACAGCATCTGTATGCATTGCGCCGCGGAGTCCGCCCTCTGATCGAACTGTCCCGGGAGAAACTCCACCGCGAACATTCTCTCGCCCGCGCCGAGCTTAGGCAGCTCGTAGAACACCTCGTCCACAGGCGGCTCGGAAAATACCGTCGGAACAGCCTGCTCAAAATTTTCCTTTGACAGACCCTCCGCGTCGTAACGGTTTATCACCCTTACGCTCTCCACCGATTTCATTCCCAGCGCCACGGTAAGGTCAGACAGCACCGCCGCGCCGTCCACCGCGAACTGCGGCTTTTTCTCCACATAAATACGATAAACTGACATATTGCTTGATCCTCCAAAAAAATGCATTTTATTTATAATCAGGGTTGATCTGAGTTATAATGCTTTTAAACAATGCTGACGAGGGGGTGCCGGATTATGTTGACGAGAATTAAATGATTTAAAAGAATTTCAAAATTCCCGCAAGCACGCTCCGTTACATTCCGCTTCGCTGCACTTCACTCCGCGCGATTGCGGGAAACGGTCAGAATTTTCTGCGAAAATTCCAACACTTTGAAATTCCGATGCGTCAATGATTTTAAAGAATTTCAAAATTCCCGCAAGCACGCTCCGTTACATTCCGCTTCGCTGCACT
>CAMWLH010000139.1 GCA_947175045.1 uncultured Clostridia bacterium
TCTAAGCGGGCGGGGAGAAGGTCCAGTTCGCGATTGATCTCCGCTTTCTGTGCCTTAACTATCTTTTTAAAACCGTCCAACGGTTGCTTTCCGAGTATTGATGGGAGCTCCGAAAGCTCGGTATCACTCTCCATTATCGCAATATCGGACACATTACCGCATATTTCAAGCAGCAGTCCGCGCCGCTTCTCCCAGTGGAGCTGCTCGGGGAAATAATACGGCATTGTCAGCAGCTTTACGACCTCCTCATTCGGGAAAATGCCCTGCCAGTACTGCTGATACTCTTTCTCCTTTTTCGGAACACCGTCTATCCAGTAGTCGGTAGTATGCCCCGACAAAACCGCGTCCGCGCGTCCCCTTGTCTTTTTATAGACCTCGTGGTATACGCGCCTGAACGTCACTATCTCACCGTCGATCTCGATATCGCACTCTACGCTGTGTCCGATATTGTGGGTGTATCCCTCGGAAGTGATGGTTTTTGGAGAAAAGTTTGCCCTCTCCTCCGACGACCTCCCGAACAGCAGCCAGGTGAACGCGTCAAATACCGTAGTCTTTCCCGTGCCGTTCGCGCCGTAGATGTTGGCGTTTTTCCCGCTGAAATCAAGCTCGATATGCCCTATTCCCTTGAAATTGTCAAGGGTCATTTTCAGAAGCTTCATTGCGTTACCTCGCTTTCGGTTCTGCCCTGCTCTTTGGCTTTGGGATTATTCCCGGGGCTTGTCCTGTCTGTTTCCGCGATTATCTCATTCAATAGTGCCTCGCGCTCCTCGCTTGTGAGAGTTGCTGCGTCAACATATCCGCTCATTTTTACACTTCCTTTCTCGCAATGGACTTTATCGCGTTGAAACGAGCGGGTGAAAGCGTCATGACCTTATAGCCTATACCCTCCAGCTCGGTGGAGCGGTCGTAGCTTTTTACGTCCTGCGCATAGCGTGTGACCGCGTTTCCCAAACCGTACAGCGACAATTCACCGCCCTCGATAAGATGTCCGAGGATCCCGTCCTGCTCATACTGCTGAATACCTACCTCTTTGGATACAAGCTCGACCACCTTTGGTACCGTGGCGGCTTCTATACGCGCCTCGCCCGCGCTGCGCATTTTATCCACAACGCCCGCGAAAACGGCTTCGTTCATCGCCGTTGATACCGCGTCCTGCAACCTCATCATCAGAGCCTTGTCCTCGGCTTCAATGGTCTCGTCGCGAAGCACCGTGTATTCCACGTCGATCTCATTCACACGCCCGACGTGCTGTTTACGGTATCGGTTCGCGCTCGTGTCCTGCGCTATCATTCCGTTGGTGCAGACAAGACGGTAAATAAGCGGCGCGACGACCACACAGCCAAGCCCTACCTCGGAATTGCTTATAAGTATACCTGACTGTACTATATCGCCTTTCTTGACCTCCGCGGTCAGTCTGGGGTTCACGACTTTAAGGTACATTCTGTCCTCCGTGACCTCGCAGGATTTGACCGCCGCGCCGTCCATCTGCCCTATAAGCGGCAATACCGTTTCCGCAACCTGCACATTGTCAATGCGGCGGTATCTGTCCGACAAAAACGCGCGGATACTGCCGTCAAGCGTCCGTACCATTCTGTTGTCGGGTCCGCTGCTTCTGCGGTCGATGTTCAGCCAGTGGTTGACGTTCGCCGCAAGCATATCGGGGTATCCGCGGAGCTTCTCGTAATATTTTGCGGGTATCCCGCAGTACTCTCCGAGCTGACGGTGCGCGTTCTCGTTGATGTGGAAGCTGTCCACTCCCTCAATCTTCAGCTCGTTCGCGGAAATACCCGAAGTCATCATGATTTCGCTCGTCGGTACGAGGAAATCCCTCTTTGCGTTGTTCTGGCGGTTTATCTCAATAGCCAGCTCCTGCAATGTTCTGCCTTGCTTCATTTTGGTATGCTCCTTTGTGTTGATTTCACCGGTGTGGGATAGCGTCGATTATGGCTCGGCGCTTCAAGAGCCGTCTTTTTACTTCCGCTGTTTCGGCGACGTGCTTATCCGGCTTGCGTATCTTCCCGTCTTTTGAGTTCCGCTGCGACAAGCTCAGGCATAACATTAGCCGCTATACGCGCCAATATCCGCTCAACGTCCTCAGGGGTCTTGTCCTCGCAGTAATCCGTTGCGATTATAACGCGCGTGTTCCCTATGTAGAATTTCTTGGCAACATTTTTAGGCTCCGGGGGTTTACCTATCGCCATATACAACACCTCCTTAACAAGTTCATATACCCCAATATATGAGTGCTCGGTTTGTACAGTTTCCGCCTAAGTACCGATATGTGGAGGAATGTTCAGCGCTTCGATCATAGCCTTGATTACCTCGTCAGTGCCTCTTGCGCCGCACATTACCGAGCGTATCGTAGACTCCGAAACGCCTATCGCTTTTGCCAGATCCCTGTATTTCCATCTGCGCTTTTCTAGCTGCTTTTTTACCTCGCCCTTAAATTCGAGAAAGTCCTGCATTCTTACACCTCCTTATACTCTATTTGTAAATGATGTACTTTTGTTTGTTCGCCTCGTTGTCCTCGTGCGGATATTCGGCGGCGTGCGGGCGGCGGCTTTCGGCTTGCCGGAACTGTTGTTCCTGCTCGCCGCCCGTGCGGATTACTTTCCGCTTACTGCCATAAGGTCGTACAAACGGGCTTTGAGCTTAACTATCTCCGCGTCCTTTTCGTCGATTTCCTTTTGATACTCAATCTTTTCGTCGAACACTTGCTTAATAGCTCCTTTGTACTCTGCGATATCGCCATTGAGCTTTGCAATGTTGTCCTCTTTGCGAACAAGCTCTGCTTCCAGCGTATCACGTTCCTTGACTGCCTCACGTCCCTCAATGTAGAGTGGATTGCTATGCTCATTGTAGTATTTTGTAGCATCTCTCCAGTTCCAGATGGAGAAAATTATTTGGTAGAAGTGTCTCTGCGTTCCGTCGCTGCCGCTGCACCTGCTTCCGAACTGGTTCGGGGTTCCATCTTCATTACAGCGACCATTGTCAATAGCGAGGGCTGAAAGTTCCTCAACTGTGGAATTCCCGAAGATGTCCTGCGCTCTGCAAATATCGTCCTGCTTGGTGCTTAACCCGTGTGCCGCAACCTCGAAGATGAGGTCTTTCGCGGTCTTGATGTTATCATAAATGCTCTTTGTAGTGTTGCTCATAATCGTTTCCTCCTTAACCTGTCATCACTGGAGCGGGTAAGTTATCTCCCGCTTACAATTGATGTCCTCCGTTTATTTATTGTAAAAAAATGTGTAAAACCTTGTTGACAAAACAGGTAAAAAGTTGTAGAATAATAGTAAGTATATCCCACACTGTTTTGACCTTTACAAAACGGCTATTTTTAGTGCTGTCTTGTGTTCGTTGTTGTCAACTACAAATCAACGAATTATCGTTGATTTGTATAAATGTACAAATTAAGAGAGGTTTTATTATGTATACCGCACAAACCACTAAAGAACGTATTAAAAAAATGTGCAAGACAAGCATTGAGCAAATGCTTGCAGATTGTTCATTAGGTCCAAATGCTGTAAGGCAGATTAACGATAATAAGGGCATGGCATCATTTAGTTTGGCAAAGATAGCTGACTATCTTGAATGTTCAGTTGACTATCTGCTTGGCAGAACGGACAACCCTACATCTCATATAACACAAGCAGGCAGTACCGTAAACAATGCCCCCATAAGCGGCAATTTCAACAGTATAGGCAATTCGGGCAGTATTAACGTTAGTACGAATGAGCATACGCTTGATGAAAATGAAAAGGCTCTGTTGGAGTATTATAATGCATTAAGTCCAGTGGATAGGGCTCAGTTGCTTTTAGACATAGCTAAAATGTCAAAAAAGGACAAAGATACATAATTGAGGTGATAGATTTTGTGGCTGCTCTTTCTTCTTTCAGAGGTTTTAGTCGGTATTGTGACATTTTACATTTGCTATAAGCGATCCAAAAAGCAAATGTTTTACATTATAAATCTTTCGTTCTCTATTGCAATGATATTGGTTTCAATCATATGTATTGCATTTGCACATTTAGATTTAATCACTAATCAGCTTCTAGGCATTCATATAACATTAACAGCGATTTACAGTATTGTTCTTGGAATCTGCCTTGTTGTTTTCTTAATGAAAGTTCGTTCAGAAAGAGCCAGAATAACCCAAATAGGAGATACAGTACTTGACGAGAATAAAAGGCGCGAGCCCCATACAAATTGGTTTTTCTCTTTCAGAAAATCTAAGCTTTTTCCATTATGTGCGATATTGTTCTCTACTTCTGTCATTATGCTAACGGCTTCTGTGGTTTCTGCAATTGATTCTATTAAGAATGACAGTAATGCTAACCCCAATAATGAATATATCACAAATGAATTAGACGCATATTCATCTTATTCAGAAGTCCCCTCATTGAAGTCCAAGGAGGATATTATCAAAGAGCAGATTGAAAATCATTTAACAGACTGCGGAGGACTTGCAGCAGAATATGACAAAGTTTATGTCTATGATATATCATCTGAATTAAGCGTATCCGTTTTCACAGATTCTTATGAAAAATACACGCTTGCCGCTATTACCAAAGCGACTATGGAAATAATGCAGGATATACTTGATGAATTCGAAGTTGAAAAGTACATAATTATGACTTGTACCCCTACTGAGAACAAGTTTAACGCTAGCTGGACGCTTTGCGACAATTATAATGGCAAAGGCATTTTTGTTGATAATAGATTCAGTGGCAGAACAGAAGAAAATCTAACAGCCGAAGAACTATATAATATGTATAACCACGACACCCCCGCACCTCAAAGCACAAATCCGATTGAAACCACAAAAGCGACGGCTGCTGAAATTAAGCAACCGGAAGAGAATAATTCGGAATCTAATATTACTGCAACGCCAAGTACTACGACTCCATCATCGGCAAGTTCGTCATCTCCTGCGGCTACAACCGCTACCACCACTAAAGCCACAACAACTGCAACGACCACAACAATAGATTATTCCAGTCACGAGGTATGTGTTGCGGCAAGCGGAAACGGAAGCAAATATCATCGTAGTTCAAGTTGCAGTAAGATGAACGGGAACGTTATATGGATGTCAAAATCCCAAGCAATAGCTCAAGGCTATACCGCATGTAAAAAATGCTATTAACAAGTATCTCTTATCACCAAAATATTCAATCAAATATATTGGAGGAAGTATAACTCATGTACTCCAAAATCAAAAAGCGAACCCATGAAATAATAAGCTCCGCCGCTGCCGGCGATAAGATCAGCAAGGCGGTGGACTTGTTTTTTATAGTATTGATAATGCTGAACGTTGTTATTGTCGTCGCGGATACTTTCGCTTTGCCCGCTGCGGTGCGCGGAATTATGAGCGTGGTTGAAACCGTATCGGTGATTATATTTACTATTGAGTATGTTATAAGGCTCTGGGTATCGGTGCTTGACTTCCCTGCCCTCTCCCCTGTCCGCGCACGGGTAAAGTATGTGCTGTCCCTGCAGGCTATAATTGATCTGGTGTCGCTGCTGCCTTTCTATCTGCCGTTCCTGTTTCCGGTAAACCTTATCGTATTGAGAGTTTTTCGTATTTTCAGACTTATGCGGCTATTTAAGGTCAACCGCTATACAAAGGCGCTTTCCTCAATAGCAGAGGTATTTAAGCGAAAGGCTCATCAGCTTATCTCATCGATGTTGGTTGTTTTTATGCTTATGGTGATCGCGTCCGTACTTATGTATAACGTCGAGCATGACGTTCAGCCGGAGGTATTCGATAATGCGCTGTCGGGGCTGTGGTGGGCAGTCGCTACGCTGACAACCGTAGGATATGGGGATATATACCCTATGACTGCCGCAGGGCGTATTTTAAGCGCTATTATCGCGTTATTGGGTATAGGTATGGTAGCGGTTCCCACGGGCATTATTTCAGCGGGATTTTCGGAGCAGATTGAAAAGGCAGAGAAATCCGATGATGAAAAAGTGTTCTGCCCTTATTGCGGGCATAAGTTAGATTAGAATGGAGATTTTATGTGATTATGTTTTCATAA
>CAMWLH010000140.1 GCA_947175045.1 uncultured Clostridia bacterium
CTCGATACCGTACCCTGAGCCGTCCCCGACAATCACCTCGTCCGAATGACCTCCGCCGAACAGTTTAAGTATCGCGAAATCGCTGTCCACTATTTCCACGGAAAAGCACCTTGTGTTCATTCCCTCGGCGAGCTGCCGCGCGTCCTCGTCAGCCTGTTTCGGGTCGTTCCTGTATTTCTCCGACGCGAGCGTTGCCCAACCCTCGCCAAAGGCAAGGAGATACGACAAAGACGCTTCGTCCTCCTGACAGGAAACAAAGCCGCGTTTTTTCATTACCTCACAAAGCTGATCCTTTACTTTGTCGGCACTGCCTTTGATCTGTACGGTTGAGGAAAATCTTCCCATATCTTCTCCTTTACGGTCTATCGTTAAGTGCGGAAAGCAATGCGATATTGAGCGCGGACTCCACGCAGGGGACTGCCCGCGGAACTACGCAGGGGTCGTGCCTGCCCTTTATTACAAGCTCCTGCTCCGTCATTTCCTTGAAATCCACGCTGTTCTGCGGGCGCGATATCGAGGGAGTGGGCTTGAACGCGGCGCGGAAAATTATCGGCATACCCGAGCTGATACCACCGAGTATTCCGCCGTGATTGTTGGTTTTTGTGATTATTTCTCCGTTTTTCAGCGCAAATTCGTCATTGTTCTCGCTGCCGAAAAGCTCCGTACAGCCGAATCCGTTACCGAATTCAATTCCCTTTACCGCCGGAATAGCGAAAACAAGCCGCGCTATGATATTCTCCAGCCCGTCCATCATGGGTGAGCCGATACCCGCGGGAAATCCCACCGCCGCGCACTCCACAACGCCGCCTACGCTGTCAAGACTCATTCGCGCGTTTTCGATGACCTCTCGCATTCCGCGCTCCGCCTCCTCGGAAAGGGTAGGGAAGGGGCGGGACTTTACTGTCTCGAGCTGCTCCGCGGTCAGCTTCACGGGGTCAAAGCTCCCGTCGGATATGTTTTTGATGGACTTGATGTGCGCTCCCGTGGTTATCCCGCGGTGAGCGAGAATTTGTCCGCAGACCGCTCCCGCGAAAACCAGCGGCGCGGTTATCCTGCCCGAAAAATGACCGCCGCCGCGCGGGTCGTTAGCGCCGTTGTAGCGCAGAAATCCCGTATAATCCGCGTGAGCGGGACGGGCGATATGGGAAATATTTCCGTAATCTCCCGAGTGCTGGTCGGTATTGAAAATAACAGCCGAAAGGGGAGTGCCCGTGGTTTTTCCGTTGTAAAGCCCGGACATTATTTCGGGGATATCCTTTTCGTTACGCGTGGTGCTGGTGCCGTCCTTTTTGGGAGCGCGCCGCGCCATAAAATCCGCGAGCCTGTCAAGGTCTATTTCCTCGCCCGCGGGCAGATTGTCCATTACAACGCCTATACCGCGCCCGTGGCTCTCGCCGAAGAGCGAAACGGTTATGCCGCCGTTAAACGTCGATGACATCAAACTCACCTCCAAGTGCTCTGTATACGTCAAAAAAGTCCGGGAAGGATTTCCTCACGCACTCCGCGCCGCGTATTATCAATGGATTTTCGCAGCGGGTCGCGGCTATCGCCATGGACATGGGTATCCTGTGGTCGGTGTGACCGTGTATCTCGCCGCCCTTGAGGAACTTCACTCCCTCTATTTCAAGATAATCCTCTCCGACAGTGACCCTGCCGCCCATACTGTTAAGGCATTCCGCGGGAACAGCCAGCCTGTCGCATTCCTTGAACCGCAGCCGCGCAATGTTGGTTATCCTGCTGGTTCCCTCGCAGAAGCAGGCGAGCACGGTCAATATCGGTACAAGGTCGGGGATATCCGAGCCGTCTATCTCAAAGGGCTTGCCGCCGCTTCCGGTGAACTCCTCGCAGATATCCTTGATTACTTTGTCGCCCTGGAGAGAGCTCTCGTTCAGCCCGTTTATTTCCATATCCGAGCCGAGTGCATTCGCTGTGAAGAAAAATGCCGCCTGCGAGTAATCACCCTCAACTCTTCCTAAAAACGGCTTTAGCTTACGGTTTCCCTTTATAAAATATCCGCTTTCCGTTTCAGAAATATCACACCCGAAATCCCTCAGCACACCCAAAGTAATATCGACATAAGGCTTTGAATTGAGCGCTGATGTAAGCACTATCTCGCTGTCCCCGTCAAGAAGCGGCAGAGCCAGCATAAGCCCCGTGATAAACTGCGAGGAAAGACTCCCGTCTATCTCAAACCTGCCCGCCGTGAGCTTTCCCGAAACAGAGCAGGGGAGGGTGCAGCCGTTTTCCGCTTTGTCGAAATCGAAAGCGACTCCGTGCTTCGGGAACTCTGAGGTAAAGGGAGTTATCGGTCTTTGCGGCAGCTTGGCGCTTCCGAGAAATTCCGCGTTTACACCGAGTGCGCAGGCAACGGGGATAAGAAATCTAAGCGTAGAGCCGGATTCATGACAATCCAGAACAGCTTTGTCGGGAATTTTTTTGATTCCTTCTATTACCGCCTTATCGTCCTTAAAATCCACTTTTGCGCCCAAAGCTCTCATGCAGTCCATTGTCGCCAGAATATCTACGGAAGGGTAGAGGTTGGAAATGACCGACTTACCGTCGGCAAGAGCAGCCGCTATTATCATACGGTGAGCCACGCTTTTTGACGGCGGTACGGTGACCGCTCCGTGCAGCTTTTGGGGTATAATCTTTATGTCCATAGTATCTCCTTATTTAAAAGAATTTCAAAATTCCCGCAAGCACTCTCCGTTTCGCTTCGCTACACGCCGAGCGATTGCGGGAACCGATCATAATTTTCTGCGAAAATTATGACACTTTTTGAAATTCCGATGCGTCAGTATTGCGCCGCTATGACTTTAAAAAGTTCTCGTACTCGTCTACCGACATCTTGACGACCTCGCTGCTGCCGATATCGGAGCATATCACGATATTCATGCCGCTTGAAAGGTGCTTTTTGTCCCCGAGCGACAGAGCGAAAAGCTCGTCCATCGGCGCGGGGTCGGTGAGCGGGAGCCCGCATTTCGTCAGCAGAGCGTCCAGCTTATCCGCCGTACCCGCCTTGCACATTCCGCGCTTTTCGGCGATATGGGTGAACGTGCTCATTCCGATTGAGACCGCACAGCCGTGAGTCAACCCCGAGAAATTGTAATACTTTTCCAGCGCGTGAGCCAGCGTGTGCCCGAAATTCAGCAGCATTCGCTCGCCCTTTTCGCGCTCGTCGTTCTCCACGACCTTACCCTTTATAGTCACATTACGCTTCATTATATCCACGATATTCTCCTTGATATCCTTTGTGGAAAGGATATCGAAAAGCTCGGCGGATTTTATCATTCCGTGTTTTATAACTTCTGCCATTCCGTCGGAGAAAAAATCGTGAGTAAGGGTATTGAGCGTGTCAGTGTCGCATATTACCAGCCGCGGCTGATGAAAAGCTCCCACAAGATTTTTGCCCGCGGGGATATCGACCGCGGTCTTCCCGCCCACGGAGCTGTCCGCCTGTGACACCACCGTCGTGGGTATCTGCACGAAATCTATCCCTCGCATATAGGTAGCCGCCGCGAATCCCGCGGTATCTCCCACAACGCCGCCGCCGAGAGCAACGATAAAGTCCGAGCGCGTAAAGCCCTTTTCCGCAAGAAAATCATATATTTTCAGCAGCGTAGCGTGATTTTTCGACGCCTCTCCGTGCGGGAAAACGAATTTTTCCGTTGAGATATCCGCGGCGTTCAGCGAATTTACCACTCTCTCGCCGTAAAAACCGTCCACATTATCGTCTGTCACTATGCAGGCGCGCTTTGCCTTGACAACAGCCGCGATAAGCTCTCCCGCTTTATCCAGCAAACCGCTGTCTATAAGCACGTCGTAGCTGCGGCTGGCATTGATTCTGACCTTTTCCACTTTTTACTCCTTTATATAAGATTTTTTGCGACACGCTCCGCAAACCTCTCGTATTCATCAACAAAATCCGCAAAGCCGCCGAATGGGTTCTCGTCGTATTCCGCGTTGTATATCTCGTTTTCGGAGCGATATTTTCCCACGGGAACACAAACGGAATTCGGCAAATTTTTATTCAGATCCTCGGCAAGCCTTTCGGGGTGGTAATCGTCCGGACACGGGCAGACCAATACGGGAATATTTATTTGCCGAAGGCTGTCGTCGCTTAAATTCGCTCTGTAAAAATCGGGGTTTCCCATCCACTTTCCCCAGTCAGTAATTATCCGAGAAAAATCCCTGTTATTCATTCTGAGAATTTTCTCACTGTCCTTTTGGCACAAGTCCGCAAGCCAACGTGAAATTCCAGACCACCTGTGCGGGGGAGGAGCTTCGGAATATTTCACTGCCTCGCGCATTGATTTCGCCGCCGCGTCCGCTATATCAAAATAGCGCGCCTTGATTATC
Source organism: uncultured Clostridia bacterium (assembly GCA_947175045.1). GTDB lineage: Bacteria > Bacillota > Clostridia > Oscillospirales > Ruminococcaceae > CAG-115. Next base: position 4,360 of record CAMWLH010000140.1, read on the forward strand.
CCGCGTTCCGCTTCGCTCTCAGTGTCGGTGGGGCGGTACATAGCAAGGCTTTTCACCCGGTCGGGATAGAGATAGGAAAACAACAGCCCCATTTCTCCGCCGCCCAAACAGCCGGCGATATGAACAGAGCCCTCGCCGAGAATGTCCAAAAGTCCCGCCAAATATTCGCAGGCAAGATGATACTCGCTTGGGGCTTCTTTTATCGCCGTGCCCGACTGCCCGCAGTTTGGACCGTCCCAAATAATCACCCTGAATCTCCGCGACAGCCTGCCCGCGAAATAATATGCCCCGGGATTGATGCCGCCAAGCACCGACTGAAGATATACGATCGTATCGCCCTTACCGTATGCTTCATACATAATATCAATATCATTTACATGATGTTTGGGCATTAAATTACCTCCACAAACAATTTGCAGAATAAACAGTATATACCTTTCTAAGCCTTATACCATATAATTGTACTCCATTTCTACGAAAATGTCAATAGTATAATGATTATTTTGGATAATTTCACCAAGCTATTTATCCTTATGCCTGTTGCCGTCCACCTTGGAAAGAGGGTTCTGTCTCATAGCTTCCTCAAGCTGAGAGTTGGCGACATGGGTGTAAATCTGTGTTGTATTAAGATTTTCATGTCCGAGGACTTCTTTGAGGACTCTCACGTCCACGCCGTTCTGATACATAAGCGTAGCCGCGGTATGGCGGAGCTTATGTGGTGAGAGCCCCACATTATCCAGCCCGCAGGCTTTCAGACAATCCTCTACTATCTGCTGAACGCGGCGGTTTGATATCCGCGTTCCGCGCTTGCTGAGAAACAGAGCGTCCGTTTTAGCGGACATATCGCGGTTTCCCGCCGCCGTCCGCACATCGCCGTCGGTCTCGTCGGGCGCGAGATAGTCCATGTAAGCGTTTACACAGGCGTCGTTAAGATAGATTATGCGCTCCTTGCTGCCTTTGCCGAGCACCTTTAAGGTATACACCAGATTCCCGCTGCCATCATGAGTGGAACGGATATCGCCCAGATCGATCCCCACAAGCTCGCTCAGACGCATTCCGCAGTTGAGGAAAAAGACGATTATGCAATAATCTCTTTTCTGCGCAGAGGTGTCGATGTGCGTGAGCATTTCCAGCGACTGCTCCAGTGTGAGATACTTAGGCAGAGCAGCCTTCGGCGAGGGCAGCTCCAGATTTGCCATCGGGTTGACCTCGAACATATGCTTATGGTTGGTGAGATACTTGAAAAACTGCCTTAATGAAACAGCTTTTCGATACCGTGCTTTCTGCTCGTTGCCGCGGTCGTTTTTCACATACACGAGAAATTCCTGCACCAACATCAGATCGACCGATTTGACGTCGGACTCGGTTATATCGGAAATGTCGATTTTTGAGAAGTCCGCGGGCTCGTCCGACGCTCGTCCGTTTTTGACCTTGTAGAATCTGAAGAATGTCCTCAGATCAGCGTAGTAGTTCTTCACCGTAAGCTCTGAACGTCCTTTGACTATCTGCTGATAGTAAATATAGTCCTTGATTACTTGCGGTGCGTTTTCGTATTGATTTTTCATGGCATCCTAATTTAAGAAAAAGTCCTTTTTATTGCGTAAAATTTTTATTTTACGCAATTGCCTATGCTTTTCCTTTTCCCCCCTCCGCCTTT
>CAMWLH010000141.1 GCA_947175045.1 uncultured Clostridia bacterium
GCCGTAGCCCCAGCCGTCGCCTGAATAATTAGTCCCGCCGAATTCGGTGAAAATGATCGGCTGCCCGCCGTAGGCGAAGCCGTCCGCGAACGGCGGGAACTGCGTATTGGCGGAATATCCCTCCGTGAGCTTTTCCGCGCTGTCGTAGAGCCGCAGAAGCATATCGCCGTTCTGCTCGTAGTGATGTATCGTAAGAATATCGCTCTCGGTGTGCAGCCAACCGTCGTTGGATATTACCGGACGCGTCGGGTCGAGCGCCTTGGTAAGATGATAAAGCCCTCGCGAAAAGCTCTGTTGACGCTTATCCGAGGCGATATTCTCCACGCCCCAGCTCTCGTTGAACAGCACCCACGTTGCAAGCGACGGGTGGTTATAATTCTGCGTGACGATATCCGCCCATTCCGACGCGATACTTTTTACAGCTCCGTCGCCGAACCAATAATTCGACGGCATCTCGCACCAAACCGTAAAGCCCATGACGTCAGCGTAATAAAGGAAACGCTCGTCCTCGATCTTCTGGTGCTTTCTGACCCCGTTAAAGCCCATTTCCCTCGCGAGGCGTATATCCTCGGCGAGCGCCTGCTCGTCGGGCGGAGTAAGCCCCGATTTTTTCCAATAGCCTTGGTCGAGCAGCAGCTTGGCGTAAAACGGCATTCCGTTTAAAAGGAGCTTTCCGCTTTTGACAGTGTATTCTCTGAGACCGAAGTAGCTGCCGACCTTATCGACCGCTTTCCCGTTTTTAAATACCGTTATCTCCACGTCGTAAAGCGCGGGATTCCAAACGCTCCAATACGCTGTCCGATAAGTGAGCCTGCCGCTGTCAAGCCGCACCGAAACGATGTTGTTGATATCGGCGGCTCTGACGGTCACCGACTGAATGGGGCTGCCGTCCATGCTGATCTCAACGTGCACATCAATATCGTCGTCGGGAGCGCTCAAGCCGATATCAAACGAGACAGAGGAGCTTGCCGTATCGGGCGTTATCTTCAGGCTTGTAAGGTGGGTCTCGTCCGCGTATTCAAGCCATACGCTTTTCCAGATACCCGTCGTCTGGACGTACCAGCATCCGTAGCTTTCGGATCGCCAGCGCTGCTTTCCGCGCATCTGAACGGGGTGGTTCGGATCGGTACATTTGACGGTCAGTATGCCGCGGTCGTCGGTGAGGAAATCGGTCACGTCAAAGGAAAAGCGGCTGTAAGCCCCGCGATGTACGCCGACGAGCCTTGAGTTTACGTAGACCTCCGTTTCGTAATCCGCGCCCTCAAAGTTAAGTATCGTCCGCTTGCCCCGTCTGCCCTCGATCTCCCGGGAATACCACACGACCTCCCTGCTCGCTTGATCGTTCATCCCGCTCAGCTCGGTCTCATAGCTGAACGGAACGTTTATTCGCCGCAGAAGAGCTCCCGCGAGCGCGCCGCTTTCTGTTACCTCGCCGCCGAACGCAAAGCCCCATCTCCCGTTAAGGCTCTGCCAGTCGCTCCTGACGAGCTGCGGTCTCGGATATTCCGGAATATAGCATTTTACGTGTTTCATATATTGCCTCCTTATGTTTTTCTATATGATACCATAAACAAGTAAAACTCGCAATACGTTATTTCATCATAAAAGTGAGGAATCCGAGCGTATATAAAAACGACTATAAAAACGACAGCATAACCCGCACGCCTTGCCGGACGTGCGGGTGAACTCCTATTCGGTTTTTGGGGATTTCTCCGTTAAGAGTGTCACCCTTTGGTCTGCCCCGTATTTTTTACATCTCTCCGCCTTCAACGACCAGATTATCCTTATCCACCGTGTCGCCGTAAACCGCTGCGAGGGTAGCGTCATAATCTGCGTGGAAGAACTGCTCTTCGCCGAGAGCCTTTATCTCCTCATTCAGCCAGTCTAGCAGCTCCGTGTTGCCCTTTGTTACGGCGGGAGCGATAGCGTCTATGCTTCCCAGCGACTCAACTCCGACGGTAAACCCGGGGTTGGACATCGCCCACGCGAGCACCTCGGTGTTGTCGGTCGAGAACGCGTCGCCTCTTCCGTCCTGAAGCGCGGAGTAAGCCTCGTTGTACTCGTCATACTTCTGGAGCTTTACGTCGGGGTAATTCTCGGTGAAGTAGGTCTCCGCCGTCGTGCCCTTTACCACTATAAGCGTCTTGCCGTTCAGCTCGTCCGCGGAGCTTATAACGGCGCTGTCGGGCGAAACCACACCGAGAGCCACCTTCATATAGGGCAGCGCGAAGTCAACCTGCCGAGAGCGCTCCTCGGTAACGGTGAAGTTCGCGAGGATTATATCCACCTTAGCCGTCTGCAAAAACTCCACGCGGCTTGCAGCCTCAACGGGAACGAGCTCCAGCTCCACGTTCAGATCCTGCGCTATCCTCCTTGCGAAATACACGTCGTAGCCCTGATAATCGCCGCTGTTGTCCACATATCCGAAGGGCATTTTATCCGAGAATACTCCGATAGTTATCCTGCCCTCCGCCTTGATCTCATCGATAGTCCTGAAGCTGCCGCTCTCCGAGCCGCCGGAGGCTCCGGAGCTGTTCTCCGTATTTGCGCAAGCCGCCAGCGATAATGTCAGTATTGCCGCGGAAATCACCGCGCCTATTTTTTTTAAAAAGTTCATCTTAGTTCTCCTTATCTAAAAATTTTTTCGCACCGCGCCGAACAAGTAAGTTTTGCGCAAAAACACAACGTAATGCATAAGCTAACACGCGATCAATGCGCAAAACTTGGCTGCCGCGGCGCGAATACTCCGCTGCGCTACGCATTCGCACCTTGTTGCGAAAAAATTGCTGCGCAGACGAAACGTCGCTATATGCGGACGCCGCTCTACCTTGAATAAGTAAAAGTTTTTAAAAACCTCTGAGCTCTTTCCGTCTTGGGATTATGGAAAAACTCCGCGGGAGCGCCCTCCTCCACGATAACGCCGCCGTCCAGGAACACCACCCTGTCAGCCACCGCCTCCGCAAACGCCATCTCATGGGTGACTATCATCATGGTAGTCCCGTTTTTCGCCAGATCGAGCACCACGTTCAGCACCTCGTGAACCATCTCGGGGTCGAGCGCCGCCGTGATCTCGTCCAGCAGCATTATGTCGGGATTCATAATCAGACTGCGGACGATCGCCACACGCTGCTTCTGTCCGCCTGAAAGCTCCGACGGATAGGCGTCCGCCTTATCCTTAAGCCCTACCCTGTCCAGCAGAGCCAACGCCGCCTCGGTCGCCTCCGCCTTATCGCGCTTCTGCACCTTGACGGGAGCTAAAATAACATTTTTCAGCACCGTCATATGCGGAAACAGATCATAGCTCTGAAAGACCATTCCTATTTTCTGGCGGATCTTGTGCAGCCCCGCGCTGCCGTGCTCCACCGCCTCGCCATGAAGCGATACGCTGCCCCCCTGTATAGGCTCCAGCCCGTTAAGACATCGCAGCAGCGTGCTCTTTCCGCACCCCGAGGGACCGATAAGAACTACCACCTCGCCCTTGGAAACGCTCAAGGACAAATCGTTTATCACCGAGTTGTCGCCGAAGCTCTTTACAAGATGATTTATGTCAATTATATGCTCGCTCATTTATCAGCCCTCCTTTTTGCCAGCCTGCGCGATATCAGCGAAAGCGGGAAGCATATCAGAAAATACAGCAGGAATATCGCCGCGTATACCCATATGGCGGCGTTGGGGTAATCGAACCTGTTCGCGTCGATTATCTGCTTGCCCACCTTTAAAACCTCCGTTACGCCGATAAGCGACACCAGCGCGGTGGTCATTATCATACGCATTGACAGATTGATGATATTCGGCAGCAGTCCCCTCAGCGCCTGCGGAAAGATAACATACAGATATAGCCGGAGCTTGCTCAGCCCGAGCGACGCTCCCGATTCAAACTGATGCTTCGGAATGGCTCCGAAAGCGCTCCTTACCAGATCGCCGACCTCCGCCGTTCCCCACAGGGTGAACACTATCACCGCCGAGACCTCTCCGCTTAAATTCGCCCCCGTGAGCTTGGTGACCCCGAAAAACACAATAAACAGGAACACAAGCTGCGGCATTATCCGTATTATCTCCAGATAAACGCGCGTAAGCACCTTTACAACGGGATTTTTCAGCGTCATCACCGCTCCCAAAGCCGAGCCCAGCACCAGCGAGAATCCTATCGAGATCAGCGCCAGCCTTACCGTTACCCAAAGCCCCGACAGCAGCCGCAGCATATTGTTCCCCAGGAACAGCACTTCAATTCCCCGCACGGCGCAGCCTCCTCTCCAGTATCGAGAATACCGCCGAAATTGGCAGTATTATGATGAGGTAAGCCGTCACCAGCATCAGCAGAGCCTCCCAGGTGTTGTAGTACATACCGATGAGGTCTTTCGTCACATACATCAGGTCTGCAAGCGACACCGCGCTGAAAACGCTGGTCTCCTTAAGCAGGAAGATAACGTTCGCGCATATGGCGGGCACGGACACCGAAAACGCCTGCGGGAATACGATATGCCGCATTATCTGAGCCTTTGTCATTCCCAGGCTCGCGGCGCTTTCAAGCTGTATCTTTCCGACCGAGTTCAGCCCGCTTAAAAAGCTCTCCGCCATATAGCTCCCGCCAAGGAATGTAAGCCCGATTATGCCGCAGGCTTCGCTTGACAGCAGTATCCCCGCCTTTGGAAGACCGAAATACAGGAAAAAAAGCTGCACGATAAGCGGCGTATTTCTTGACAGCTCGATATAAGCCGAGACCACCTGCCGCGCCACGGGAACACGGTAATATTTCACCATCGCGCAGACAAGCCCCACTATCACCGCGCACACTATCCCCGCCGCCCCGATAGTCAGCGTAAGCAGCGCCGCTTCGGCGTACATGGGAGTAAATTTCTCAATAAAAGACCAGTTCACAATATCACTCCGTCAAATAGTATATCGAGCCGTGTGCGGTCTGTTCTTGGGATAAGCTAAGTATACCACACAAAGCATATAATGTCAATAGGTTATCTATGTTTTGCCTCACAAAAGCATTCAACATTCAAAGGAGGCTTTTGGTGATTCCGTCACCGCACGTCTCGCTCGGATAAAGTCCGCCGAAATATTATATGCGGCTTTTCACGCCTTAGTTAAAAACATCACCCAAAAATCGGCGGGGAGATTACCTCGAGCGCGTCCCGCTCCACGCGGCACTCCAGGAACAGCGGATTTACTCCCGCTGCGAGGGAGCGCTCATACTGCGCGGCGAACTCCGCGTGAATTTCCGCGTTGGGTCTGACCTCGGAAATGCCGTTCATCTGTATCACAAAGGCTATGTATGAGTCATAACCGCGGAAGACCGCCTCGGCAAGCTCCTTTAAATGCTTTATCCCGCGCTCGGTGGGGGCGTCGGGAAAATAGCCTGTCCCATCGCGCTCCAAGGTGCAGCCCTTAACCTCGATAAGTATCTTTTGTCCCTTATGCTCGGCGTAGAAATCAACGCGCGATTTTCCAAAGGTATACTCGCGCTTGACCGCCGACAGTTTCTGCCCCGCGAGCCACTCGGCGACTGCGGCATTCGGCGCAGAGCTGTCGATGTTCACCCAGCCCTGCCGCTCGTGCTTTGCCGCGATAATGCTGTACGGGGTCTTGCGGGCGGGGTTGGAGCTTGGCTCCAGAGCCACCTCGACACCTTTGAGCAGCAGATTTTCGCACCTGCCCGTATTGCGCACATGAACAGTCACAGGGATATCGTCAATAAGCACCTCCGCTTCAAAGCGGTTAAGACGCTCCGAAAAAACGGCGGACAAAATGTTGCTGTAACGCATAATAATCCGCCCCCTCACCTGCCGCACTTTTTATAACGCATTACGTTTTATTATAACACAGCTTTGAAAATTTTGCAAGTATGCAAAAGCAAGTTATGCAATGTTTATGTAAATGATAATTTAGTGTAGCGGTTTGTTTTGTTAGATTTTATATGTTTATCCGCACTATTATTATGAGAAAGCGAAGCTTTCACGCGCTCGAACTGGGGCGAAACCTTCGGGGG
>CAMWLH010000142.1 GCA_947175045.1 uncultured Clostridia bacterium
ATGTTAGTGATCCTCCAAAATTTTGATTTATAAGCAGGCGAAAACGTACTCGCCCGATTAACAATATTATAAACCATTCTGCCGATAATTTCAATTGTATATTTGCACAAATTTATTCGTAATTTCGCTGTTTTTTTGGCGCTTTTTACTTAATTAACTTTATTACTTTCTTCGGAAATTGGGATTATCGTCGGGCTCACGCATTATCGCGTCAAACAAACGCTGTGTCTTGTTGCTCCTCGCGCGCTTGCGCTCCTTAAGCATAGCAAGCTCGGACTGCCCGTCGGTATCGGGCTGATTTTCGGGGAAGAGATTGCGCTCCTCCGTCCAAATGCCCTTAGGCGCGTTCTCTGCGGTAATGGGAGCCTCCTCCCACTCGGGCGCGGGCTCGTCCTCGGCGAACTCCACCGGCTCGCGCACCGCAGCTCTCGGTTTGTCGGGTTCGGGCGGAGCAGTCACAGCAGGCGCGGGCGCGGAAGGCTCCTCATCGCCGAAAGCAAGCGGCTCCATATCGTCAAATATTCTGCTTGAGGTAAACCCGCTCATATCCGACTCCGACTGCTCCAGCACGTCAAAAATGCTGCCAACGTCTTTAAAAGGGTCGGGGTCTGCGCTGAGCTGCGGAACAGGCGCGGAACGCGGCTGCTCTGTCTCGGGGCGTGTCGTCCTATCAAACTCGGGCGCGGGGTTTGCCGCGGCTCCCGCCATCTTGCCGTATGCCGAGATAGCCGCCGCGTTCTTTCTTATAACCTTAGGAATGCTTGGTGCGGTACCACGCTTCGACTCCTGCGGAATATCCTCGGACTTGTCCCGAAAATCGGGATATTTACTCTCGGGAAAATCATCTATATCCGCTTCGTTAAGCGGATCATAGGTATTATCGGCAGCGCTGCTCCCACCCGTGAAATCGGGGAAACCGTAGTCCCTGAACTGCTCTGAATCCGCGTTATTAAGCGGTTTATGTGAGCTTTGCTCCGTCACGGCTCGGTCGGAAAAATCGGGAAAATCATAGCCGTCAGAAGGCTTTGAAGCCGCATGGTTAAGCGGTTTGTATGGCTCGCTCTCCGCCGCGCCGCCTGCCGAGAAATCGGGATAATTGTAGCTGGGCGAGACCTCTCGAGCCGCGCTGTTACGCGAATCCCGCGCAATATTCTCCCGCGCGCTCCTCTGTGAAAAATCGGGAAATTGGTATGCATCGGAAGCCCCCGAACCCGCACCGTTAAGCGAATTATCGGCATTCCGAAATGGTGTTTGCAAGGGAGCGGCTGTTGCAATCCCGCCTAATCCCGCTTGCGGAGCGGGTTTGCGCCTGTTATCATGCTGCGGAGCAGGGCTCTCCCCAAAGGGTAGGAAAGTATTGGCAGGCGGAGTATCTCCCCCGCGCTGCTCTCCTCCTCTGATGATGTGCGCGATCGGTCCGCGCTCGTTCTTCTGCCGCTGAACTGTCGGCGAGGTGAAGAAACCCTCGCGCTTTGCGCGCTCCGCCTCGGTATCTTCCTGCGGCTTTTTGGGCTGCTCTATATCCTTGCGGAACACACGCTCGGGCACAAAAGGCTTTACGACCCTCTCACCCGTCTCCTGCAGCTTTTTCTTGGGAATCTCCTCAACGGGGTGGGAGCGCGACAGATCAAGCGTTTTGGAGTAGTTTATAAACGCATCCAAGTCCTCCGCGGGTATCTCGGCGTTCTCAACCTTGCGCCGCATTGATTCCAGATAGGCTTTCCACTTCTGATATTCCGACAAGCTCATGGTCTTATCCACCCTGCCGTACATCTCATCGGTTATCTCGCCGCACTTTTTCTCCAGCTCCGGCGGGAATTTCGGCTTGGGATTCTCGATCTCGTATATCTCCAGACACGTCTTACCGCCGGGATTTGTCAGCGAGCAGAAATCCTCCTTGTGCTCCGCGTCGCGCAGGAAGAACCTCCCGCAGCGCTTGCAGCGCGCAAGCCAGCCGCCGTGCTCTATCAGCGCGTCGATCTCAAGGTCTACCGCCGCCTTAAGTCCCAGTGGCATATACACCTTTTCAAGATTTTTCTCCATTTTGCTGTCGGTGATGTTGTAGCTGTCAAATTCGCCCTCAAGCCCAGCTTTCATATGCAGGAACGCATCCATAGCTATCTGATCGGACAGCTCGCCGTAGCCGTTGGAGTTGGAATAATCGTCACTGTAATCAAAATCTGCCAGCACATTTTTGACAATATTTTTGGAAATGTTTGGAAACATATAGGGCGCGGTCGGCACTCTGCCAATGGAGAAAACCTTTGTTTCAGCCATATCCTCGATGCGGCAGCCGAGCTCCTTGGCCGTCACGCTGAAAATAAGGTCGAAGTAGTTTCTCCGTGCGGCAGCGTCCTCCGCGCTCTTTAAATTCTTTGAAAAAATAAAGCTGACCTTGTTTTTGGCGTAATCCTGTACTCTTACCAGGTTCAGACACTCATTTATAGCCTTGTTGTATCTGAACTCGCAAAGCCGCGTGAAAACCAGCTTCTCAAAGGGCGTTTTGCACCCTATAAACCTGTTCCACAGCGAGCCCGTCCCCACATTATCGCGGCGGCAGACATAATCTATCCAGCAGTCCAGCACTATTTTATCGTAGATCGTCCGCATATGGTGCTCTACATAAATGTGGAGATTTTTAAGGGAGTTTCTGAGCTCCGTCACCCTGTCAACATCGAGCTCGCCGCTTTTCAGAGCCTCGTTGCACACCTCCGTTGCGTTCTCGACAAAATATGTCAGATCATACTCGCAGAAGGTAGTGAGCGTCTGGGGATAACGAAGCAGGAAAATCTCGTTAGACGTCTTTCCGACAAGCCTTAAAACTCTTTCCATTCCAACGATTCCTTTCCTCCGCTACTCCGCCGTGGCGGCTTCCGCGGTCTTATCCTCTGCCTCGGAAGTCTCCTCGCTGCCCGAAGCCAGTCCCGTAAATATGGGGATACCGTCCTCCTCGGAGGTCTTTTTCACCGTCAGCGGATTCACTCTGATGCTGCCCTCAACGTCCAGCACCTCCGCTTGAAGCCCGTCTATCTCCGACCTTGTCCAGAATATGGGATCGTCGGACTTCCCGCCGTAGCTCGCGGTATGAACGTGCATACTGCCGAAAACCTTCTTGCAAAGCCCGAACGGTATCTCAACGTCCTCGGCGGTCTCCTCGATATAATACTGGGCGGTGCGGCGGTCTCCCGGGCGGTCGACATAGCGGACTATGCGGTAGTCTCCCGAGGGGGACAGCTTCTCGTAATCCGCGTCGCGCAGAGTCAGATCAAGCCCTGTAACGGTCATTTTACCCATAAAGAGATTTATGGCGATGTATGCTACCACGCCGATAACATACATCAGCAGATAAAACGTTCCGAGCACGGTTTTAAGCGTTTCGTTGGCGGAGTTGATAAAAAACATGGCGATGACCACCGCCAGCGGCGGCAGAATTATATACCAGTTACCGAAGCCGAAAATGACGATCGCAAAAATTATCGGCGGCAGTATCATACAGTTTATCATTGTTATGACCTGCTTGCGGCTCAAAATCATCAGTCCGAGCGCCGCGATATTTACAAAAAGATACAATACAAAAAGGGAGGTTGCGTTCTCGAACTCAAAATAATAGCCAAAGGTAAGCCAGGCGATCCACACCATAAGAGCGGTATATCCCCAGCAAACGACAGCTACGCCGCGTCTGAACCAAACGTTTTTGAAAAATGCGACCAATTTATCCATGAAGCGATTCCCTTTCTGTAAAATAAGATATTAGTAATATTTTTTCTTCTTGTAGATAAGATATCCAACGACAATACCCGCTACCACGACTGCCGCAACAGCGATAATGATGATAAATACCATCGCGGTAGACTTTTCGGAGTCGGGCGAGGTCATCATTTCCGCATAGTTGATGGAGGTAGACGCCGCAGCAGCAGTCTGTATGGACGTAACAGACGTTGCGGGCGTTGACTCGGGCGCGGACGTATCCGGCGCGGGAGTGCTGCTCGCCGCGGGCGCAGTGGTCTCTCCCGATTCCACGGGCTCTGTGCTCTCGGGCACGGAAGCATCCACAGTAGGGTCTAACACAACATCGGTCTTGCCGTCTGAAATTCTGAAATTTCTTGCGGTAACTCTAACGGTGCCCTGACCGCCGGCGCCCCAGTTGGAACGGGTCTGGAACAGCAGCCTGTTAGGCTCGTTGGTCTTGAAATACTCATAAAAATGCGCGCCTGTTTCGGTTATGGTTATCCACTCGTTGTATTTCAATACGGTAAAATCCGAGGGATTTATCCACGTCCACTTGCTGTCAAAGCCGATGATATAAGCGATAACGTTAGCGCCCTCCGTGTCCAGCCGCACGTCTATTGATACCGTAACGTCCGGGTCGTTCCAGAACTCGGGGTCTATATACTCGTTGAACAGCACGGTTCTTACGGACATACCGGGGTCGGTCTCGCCGTCGCCGAGCTCCTTTTCAAGCATGATCTCAGTGCCGTTGATATCATAGGTATCCGCCTCGATACCGTCCTCCAGCGTGCTGTCGTCGAAGTTGTACACGAATTCGTTCGCATACGCGCTTACGCTAAGCACCGCCGCAGTCATTGCCGCGAGAGCGGCAGATACTATTCTTGTAAATTTTTTCATTCCTATCCCTCCGATTTTCGGTCAGACCGATCAAAAACATAAAATATATCAGCCCGTAAAAGCGTTAACTTAAGCTGTGATGCTTTTAAGTTACGCCGACAAGGAGCAATTGATTTAAAAGAATTTCAAAATTTTGCCTAACCGCGCTCCGTTTTGTTTAACCTCGCCAAACTCCGCTATGCGCGCTCAGACGAAACCGCACAGCATATGCCATTAGGGCAAATGCGCGACTTCATACGGCATTATATTGTGATAACTTTTATACAAGCTAAAATACAGATCATACATTTATATTGTATAACATATTCCCCAAAAATTCAATACCTTTTTTAAAAAACTTGTCGTACAAGTCAAACAAACGGAAATCCGAACATTTGTCCGGATTTCCGAAAAAAATCTCCGAAAAATCAGTAGTCCCTGTTGTCGCTGTTGTTGAACAGATTCAGCAGGCGGTCGACATCCGACGAATTGTCGAAATTACCGCTCGGAGAATATGTATCGTGCGCAGGAGCGGGCTCCTCGGTCTTTACAGGCTCAGGCGCGGGCTTCTCGGGCTCTTCAAACAGCATGGAAGTGTCCTCTATAAAATCCGTGGCGAACACGATGACCGATATCTCGTCGTCCTCGAGTGATTCGTCGAATACAAGACCCGCCTTGTACTGCGCTTCCTCGTTAAACTTCTGGGTGATCTCCGTCGCCACATTGTCGAACTCGTCCAGCGAGAAAGACTTGGGCACACTGATATTGATAAGTCCTCTTCTCGCACCAAGTATGGAGGTCTCCAGCAGCGGGCTGTTGAGCACCTCGTCCACAGCGTCCGCGACCCTGTTGTCGCCTTTTCCCTGACCTATAGCCATATGAGCGATACCCGACTGTCTGAGCGCCATGCACACGTCCGCGAAATCCACGTTGACGTAGCCCTCCACGCTGAGCAGCGTAATAACGCCCAATACCGCCTTGCAAAGAACGTCATCGACCGCCTTGAACGCGTCGTTGAGCGTGAGCTTGCTGTTCGACATCTGCTTTACCTTTTCGTTGGGTATAACTATCAAATCGTCAACGTACTGCTTCATCTCCGCAATACCTTTAAGCGCCTGGTTCATCTTGGTAGCTCCCTCAAAGGCAAAGGGCTTTGTTACCACGCCTACGGTGAGTATCCCCTTTTCCTTTGCCACGGAAGCAACGATCGGAGCCGCGCCCGTACCCGTGCCGCCGCCCATGCCCGCGGCAACGAATATCATGGACACTCCCTCCATGACCGCCTCTATTTCCTCACGGCTCTCCTCCGCGGACTGCTTTCCTATCGCGGGGTTATTTCCCGCGCCGCGACCCTTTGTGGTCTTTCTGCCGAGCTGGATACGCTTCATC
>CAMWLH010000143.1 GCA_947175045.1 uncultured Clostridia bacterium
GCGGCGGAGTTTCGGGAGGGCAGCGGCAAAGGCTTATGATTGCCCGCGCGATTGCTCCCAAGCCGAAAATTCTGATGTTCGACGAAGCGACATCCGCACTCGATAATCTCACGCAGAAAACCGTTTCGGAGTCGCTGGACGGGCTGAAATGCACGAGGATAGTTATTGCTCACAGGCTTTCAACGATCAAGCAGTGCGACAGAATTATAGTTCTTGACAAGGGAAAGATCATTGAGGACGGGAGGTTTGACGAGCTTATTGAAAACGGCGGTTTTTTCGCAGAATTGGTAGCGCGGCAAAGGCTTGACGATACGGCGAAAACGAGAGCATGAAAATTTTTTTAAAATTTATTAGCCCTTTTCTGTTTTCGTTCGTATAAAAGAATGAAGGCGCCAAACAACGTTTGTGCTCCAGGGGCTATCTGAAAAGTCGCAATTTGACAATTTCTACTAAATCGCTTTGTTTTCAGATACACCCTAAAAATATAATTTAGGAGGAAACCGGTATGGAAAACTTTACCGAAGAACTTATAACAAAGGGAAAAGCGGCGAACTCTCCCGAGGAGCTTCTGGCTCTGGCAAAAGAAAACGGGATCGAGTTTAAAGAGGAACAGGCTGAAGCGTATTTTGACGAGCTGCACAAAACCGGAGAATTGTCTGACGATGAACTGGGTAACGTGGCGGGCGGCGGCTGCCATAAGGGTGATGGAAGATTGGTGGTGACCACCAATTACAAATGCGGAAACTGGGCGTGCCGGTACTGCGGACAGGAGACCACCCCCTTGAGTCATAGGTGCCCCAACCATGAATATGGGCTTATGCCCTCTAATTCTCCCGGAAAATGCAGCACCTGCAAACATATGAGCTATGAAAATGGGCTTTGGCTTTGTAATCATCCTGCAAATAAAAAGTAAACTCTTTTTATCTTAAGGAGGGCAATATAATGTCGATGCTTGACTGTCAAGTGCTGAGTTCCTACATCAATGAGAATCTGTCCTGCGTTGTTCCGACAGAATACGGAACGCCGCAGTAGCGTACCGCGGTGATTCGGGAGTGAATTTATATATCGCCTTTCGGCTGTGGCAGCGCGTGCTTTACGCGTATTACATAAAAAATGAAGTGAGGTAACATTATGGAAAACAATGAAAAGCAAATGAACAGCTTAAAGGATGCGATAAGTCATCCTTTGGAGGGAAAAATGGTAAACGGTGAATTGCCCGACGACGCGCTGGACGGAGTATCGGGCGGCGCAGTGCTCGATTCATCCTTTTATATTGCGAGATGCAACAAGTGCGGCTGGCAGTCCTGCCCCTTTGACAATCGGGGAGAGAACGATCTGGCAGTGATCGTGATGGATCATTGTTCTGCTCACCCGGATTGTGAAGGTGATTTTGCAGTGTTCAATATAGACAGCAGGAATGTACGATTCGGATAATATAGCTTTAGGAGCGTATCAGTGTGAGTTGTTACATATTAAATCCAAGTATCGCGCTGCGCTCGTGGCGGCTGGTTCCTTACGCATACTACATAAATGGCGTTCGCGACGCTAAAGGCTTGAAAAAGGACGAATTTGAGTTTCTGTCAAAATGCGACGGAGAAACGGAGCTTGAGGAAAATTCGCCGCTTACGCGGAAATTCCTCGATATGGGGTTTGTTCGTGAAGCCAAAGAAGGAGATACTTTGTCCGAATGGCAGAAGCCGCTTGCTTGCGATAACCGATACTTTCCCGCTATGGAATACGCGATAACGGGCAAGTGCAACTACAATTGTCTGCACTGCTTTAACGCTGCCGACAACGAGCCGCTTATGAGCGAATGGACGCTCGACGAGGCAAAGAAAATGCTGGAGCAGGCGCAAAAATGCGGATTGAACGCTATTACAATAACGGGCGGAGAGCCTATGCTACATAAATATTTCTTTGAGATCATCGAGGAGATTTACAAACGCGGAATGTACATCGGCGAGATCAACACCAACGGGTATTTTATCGATCAAGCCGCCCTCGATAGGCTGAAAGCAATAGGCTGTTGCCCTATCATCAAAATTTCTTTTGACGGTATCGGTCATCACGATTGGCTGCGAAACCGCGAGGGTGCGGAGGAAAATGCAATCTCAGCGTTTCGGCTGTGCAAAGAGAATGGTTTTGATGTATGGGCGCAGACCAATGTTCATATGCGTAATATCGACACCATGCTTACGACGGCGAAAATGCTTGACGAAATGGGAGTTGACGAAATGCGGATAATTCGCACCTCGGAAAGTCCGCGCTGGAAAGAAAACGCAGGCGACGCCCGGAATCCGGGCGGTGCGTGTCTTGGCATTGACGAATATTACGATCGGATGTTCAAATTCGCTGCTGAATATATCAAAGAGCCGCACAAAATGGATATTGATATATGGCAGTTTCTGATGATTTTTCCGAGCAATAGGGCGTTTCGCGTCCGTCCCGTGGAATGCGGCGAGGGCGAATACCGCGACAGTCTGCCCGTGTGCCGCGGAACCCGCGGAAAGATTGCTGTCGCGGCGAACGGAAACGTATACCCGTGCTTACAGCTTTCGGGATTTTACGACGCGCACGGAGAGTTTCTCGGCAACATCAAAAAGGACGGTTTGCAGCCGCTTTTACAAAGCGGAAAATACCTTGGCGAGGTTTGCACGACGGTAAAAACGCTTGCCGAAAACAATTTTAAATGCGCCGACTGCAAATACTTCAGATATTGCGTCGGCGGCTGCCGCGCGCTGGCGTATGCGCTCACAAACGATAAGCTCGGTTGCGATCCCGCAAAATGCGCATTCTTCAAAAAAGACTGGTACAAACGGATAACGGCGCTGTTTGACGGTTGGGACAACCTTGCGCCGATGTGGATCGAATGATGGAAAAATGTTAAAAGCGCTGTTTGATTTTCAAAAATTCTTGGAAAACACTCGTCTTATTCGGTCGGGATATGCTTCGCGTCGGCGTGCTTGGCGATGTATATTGTGAAGCGCGCAAAATCGAAACGAAAATCGGAGTAAAAATGGAACTTAAGCAAAACGAGCAATTCCTCAAAAAAGCTTACAATAAAGCCCTTATTCCATGCATACTGTCCGTGTTGAGCGGCAACATCAACATACTTGCGGACGGTATTCTGGTAGGACAGCGGCTTGGAACTTCCGCGCTTGCGGCGATAAATTTCAGTCTGCCCGTGTATTTAGTGCTGTGTATCGCGGGTTCGTTTATCGTTTCCGGAACGGCGATATGCGCCTCGGACGCTATCGGAAAAAATCAGACCGAAAAGGCGCAAAACCTCTACCGTATGTCAATTTCTTGGTGTACGGCTGTTTCGGTTTTTATCACGTTTTTTGGGTTGATTTTTCTGAAGCCGCTGTCGTTTTTGTTATGCAATGACGAAAACGTAACTCCTTTGGTTATGGAATATTCGGGTGTGACGATAGCTGGAGCACTGCCGAAGATACTCATATACGTTCCGTTCTGGTTTTTGCGGCTTGACGGTCGTAACGGGCAGGTAACGCTGATGATGCTGATAATGGGCGTCGGGAATGTCGCGCTTGACGTTCTTTTTCTATATGCGTTAAATTGGGGAGTGTTCGGCGCGGCGCTGGCGAGCGTGCTGTCAACAGCGGCGGCGTGCGTACTCGGTTTCGTGAAATTATGCGACAAAAAGAGCAGCTTTCCTTTTGGGTTTCGCGTAAAATGCGAGGGCGTAAAATTCTCCGAGATCGCCAAGGCGGGCAGTCCGTCAGCCGCTAATAATCTGTTCCAGACTTTGCGCGTATCGGTAATAAACACGCTTTTACTGAGATATTGCGGCAGCAATACGGTGGCGGCGTTTACGGCGGTCAACTGTATCGCAGCGTTCGAGGAGAGCGTGACGAGCGGTGTTCCTCAGGCTGCCTCAGCAATGCTCGGCATCTACAACGGCGAGCATGACAACGAAAGCACCCGTATGCTGATGGCGCGTCAGCTCAAAAGCGGAATACCGTACAGTCTGCCGTTTTCGGCAATAATTATCCTTGGCGCAGACCTGATCTCAATGGCATACGGTTTGGATACTCCACTGAGGTTCGCGTTTGTTTGTATGTCGCTCGGAATGATTCCCGCGCTTATAAACTGCGTTCTGTCAAGCTACTACAACGTTTCGGGAAGAACGCAGTGGGCGAATACGATCATATTTTTAAGGGTATTTGTAATATCCTGCGCGAGCCTTTTCGTACTGCTTTATTTAGGGCAAAGTCCGTGGCTGTTTTTGTTTTTGGGGGAAATTCTCACATTGCTTTTCTGGTTTATCGCAACAGGGATATTACATAAAAACCGTTCCCGTTTTCTGCTTTTGGATAACACCCTTGAGAAATCTGGAAATGTGATAAATTTTTCGGTGAGCGGAAACACAGAAAATATCTGTGATGCAAGCGGCAGGATCACCGATTTCTGCGAAGAAAACGGAATGTCGCCGAAACAGACAATGCGCATAAGTCTTGCAATGGAGGAAATCATGACGCTGATCGCCGATAAAAACGAGGCGGCGGTCGAATTTGATCTGCGAGTATATTCATTGCAGGGCGTTATCGGAATACGCATACGCTATGGCGGCAGCGAATTCAACCCGCTTTCATATGCCGATGATGACGACGCGTATATGGGCGTTCGCTTAATTGAAAGTATGTGCGAGCAAACGATGTATCAGCGCACGTTCGGCACGAATACAGTGCAAATTTTTGTGGAAGGAGGAGTTTCCGCATAATGAAAACGGACTACGGAAGGCTCGGAAGCGAATCATTGGAACGTCTGGAAGCGTCGACAAGGAACGCGGACACGGTGCAGGAAAAATTCCTCCTCGGTTGGCTGAATGAGAACCGTGACACGGAATTCGGCAGACACTACGGGTTCGCGCAAATAGATTCCGTCCGGGAGTATCAAAACAAGGTTCCTCTCTCAAACTACGAGGACTATGCCCGAGACATCGAGCGCATTATGGACGGCGAGAAAAAAATTCTCACGGCGCGCGACGCCGTATATTTTTGTATAAGTTCCGGGACTGTCGGCGATGAAAAGTATATTCCGCTTACCGAATACGATCTTGAAGCGCATTATGTTTTTATGTACGGAGCTGTTTTCGGGCAGATACGTGAGTATTACCGCAATATGTACGAAACGGATGTTTTCGGAAAAATTTTTCAGATAGGCGAATTTGCAAAAACGCATATGCCCGACGGCAGAATGAACGGGATACGCTCAAGCTGCGTGTATCAGTGGCTGGACAGAAACGGCGAATTTGACGCTTCCGATTATTGCGTTCCGAAGGAGATATTGTTTCCCGACACGCTGGAGGATCAGTTGTATATCAAGGTGAGATTTGCGCTTGCGGAGCGCGGTCTGACGGCGATACACGGCGTGTTTATAAACCGCGCCGCGGGAGTGATCGAGTATATCCTCCGTAATTGGGACCTGCTTTTGAACGATATTGAATACGGTACGGTAAGCGTTGACATTCCCGAAAAGCAAAGAAAATATATTACCGAAAAGCTGCCGCGCGATCCTGAACGGGCAAGAGAACTGCGGAGTATTCCGCGTGAGGATTTACATAAGGGAATAATCAAAAAAATCTGGAAAAATATAAGATACATTCTCGCAATCGGGGGCGACAGCTTTTTCTATTATACCGAAAAAATGCGCGGATACGCGGATGGGGTTCCTGTGCATTATTTTGTCTATGCAGCCTCGGAGGGCGTTTTTGGATTGGCGGAGAACGTTAATTCGGCGGACAGATATATGCTGCTTCCCGAATCGGTTTTCTTTGAGTTTATCCCCGTGGGCGGAGATAATACACCGCTGCTTATT
The DNA here is from genome assembly GCA_947175045.1 of uncultured Clostridia bacterium. Lineage (GTDB taxonomy): Bacteria > Bacillota > Clostridia > Oscillospirales > Ruminococcaceae > CAG-115. The sequence continues at coordinate 5,839 of CAMWLH010000143.1, forward strand.
GGAGATGTGGAGATCGGCGAAAAATACGAGCTTGTCGTTACCAACCGTTCGGGACTGTACCGTTACAGGCTCGGCGATGTCGTAAAGGTCGTCGGGCTGCACGAAAAGGCGCCGGTCGTAAAGTTCTGCTACCGACGAAAACAG
>CAMWLH010000144.1 GCA_947175045.1 uncultured Clostridia bacterium
GCTTAGCCTTGTTGGAGACCTCCGTTGCGGTGCTGTTGGCGGTATCGGCGGTATCGTCCTCATCGTCGTCATAGTTGGTCGTGCTGCTTGGACGGTAGGTAGGTCTTGTTACGGACGTGCTTGTGCTTCCTGTTGTTCTTACCGTAACCGAGCAGACTGCTTTTACGCCGTCATACTCCGCCGTCACGGTCGCAGTTCCCGCCTTTATCGCGGTAACAACGCCGCCGTCTACCGTGACGATATCGGTGTTGCTGCTGCTCCATTCAATTGCGGGGTTATCGACCGCCTTGCCGCCCACCGTTACCTTTATTTTAAGGGTGTAGTCCGCGCTTTTTCTCATTTGCAGAGAGGAGGGGGTGAGCGTTACAACGGGGCGCGCCTCGACCGTGACAGCGCAGCTTGCCTTTATGCCCGCGTATTCCGCGGTAACGTTCGCCGTGCCGACGCCTACCGCCGTAGCGACTCCCTTACTGTTGATCTTTATAACGCTCTCCTTGTCGGAGCGCCAGGTGAACACCGCGTCCTCTATTTTCAGACCGCCCTTTGAAGCAACGGCGGTAATGGTCTTGGTATCGCCCGCGTGCAGAGTAACGCTCGCGGGGTCTATCACGATAGATACCTTGGGATCGACTATATTGCTGTAACCGCAGACGCCGCACACGCCGTTTACAAGGTTGTGCGCCTGATATCCTATTTTGTCGTCGCAGCCCGCGCAGGCGTGCCAGTGACCCTCCGAGTCGTAGGTCCACGCTTCGGCGGGAGTATGGGTGTGTCCGGGATTGCCCGCAGGTATTTCCTCTGTTCTTATAACGTAGCCGCAGACCGTGCACTTGTAGGTCATAACGCCCGCTGTCGTTGTTGTGGCAGGAGTTGTCACCGTGCCCTTGTCGCTTGTGTGAGCCGCAAAATAGAGTCTTTCCTCACAGCCCGCGCAGTCATGCCAGTGCCCCGTCGCGTCCGTAGTCCAAGCCTCGGCGGGAGTATGGGTGTGCCCTATCATGGGGATAGTTTCGGTTCTTATAACATATTCGCAGATGGTGCATTTGTATACCCGCTTGCCCGGGGTAGTTTCGGTCGCGGGGACTGTTACAATACCCTCGTTGCTGGTGTGAGCCGCAAATTCGAGCCTTTCGTCGCAGTTGGCACACGCGTGCCAGTGACCCGTCGCGTCGGCAGTCCAGTCCTCCTCCGGTTCGTGCCCGACGATCGGGACGGATTCGGTCTTTATAATATAGCCGCACTCGGTGCACTTATATGTCTTTACTCCCGCGGAGGTTTCCGTGGGGTGAGTTGTCACGGTGCCGTTATCGCTTGTGTGCGCTCGGGTGGCGGTTATCTTTTCGCCGCAGACCGTGCAGACTTTCCAGTGCCCCGCGGGACTGAAGCTGTACTTCGCGCTTTCGGTATGCCTGTTTGTTTTGGCAACGGACTCCGAGTTCCTGCTTATTTCTCTGCCGCAATCAGCACAATATGTGATAACATATTTCAAGCCCTCGGCGGCGCAGGTGGGCTGTATGACTGTTTCTTCCCTTTCAGCCTGCTTATGCGCTTCGCGGGTGGTCTCATCTATATAGCCGCATTCGCACTCCTTCCAATGCTCCGTTTCATTGGAATTGGATATGGTGCAATCATGATCATGCGCGTCGCCGAACGCGGGAATAGTTTCCGTTCCGAGCTCCCTGCCGCATACGGTGCACTCAAAGCGCCTTTCACCCTCGGTCGTTTCGGTAGCGGGGGTCGTTATCACGCCCCTGCTGTGTTCCGCTTCGCCGATCTTCTCGCCGCACTTCGCGCATACCTGCCAATGTCCGTTTTCGTCGCTTTCCCAGCCATCAAATTCGTGACTGCACACGGAGGGCAGGGGGTCGTGATCCACGGTGGATACCTCGAGAAGTCCCTCGGGGTACATTCTCAACGTATCACTGTCGTATGTATAGCTGATCGTATAAAGATCGTTAAGCTTGAAAACGCAGCCTGCCGCGGTGCTTGAGGCAGCACCCTTCAATACCAGACCCATGCCGTCCTCGGCAACGGTGCCGACCGAGTTTCCGTCGCAGTTTGTAACGTCGACAAGATAGCTTATCTCGCCGAGCCTTACTATATTCCACATATGACCGCCCGCGCCCGTTCCGCCCGACATTGTGCCGGTCACGGTATAGCAGTCAACGCCGCCCAGGTCGCAGAGGTACTGAAAAGCCTTTGCATAACCCTCGCACACGACTTTTGTAGTGTCGTCTCCGTCGAACACATACACAAGCTGCCAGGGATCGCCGTAGGGCGTGCCCGCCGCAAGCGCGCCGTTGTTGTAGTCCGTAAGCTCGCAGATACTTTCGGCATATCCCATTATCTTCTCGTGATCGGAGCTGCCGATATATCTGTCAACGATATCCTGCGCGTTCTCAACGGCGGTCTTTGCCGCGCTCATTTTATAGGGGTTTACCGTATAGGCGGTATCTCCCGCATAGCTGCCCGCGACCGTAAAAGAAAACCTGCATACCGTAGGTATTCTGTTTGTATCTATCTCTCCTATTATTGAGCAGCCCCGCACTTTATCATACCAATAAAATTCCTCGGGCATATCAACAAGCAGATACTTAATGACGTCCTCGGCGTCCGCAGCTAAAGAATCCCAATCGGAGTAACCGCTTACCGGAATGGATATTACCGTATCGGTAACATCGCCCTCCGCTATGCTCTCTATCTTCGTTCTCAGAGCCTCGTAAAGCGCCAGCTTATTCCCGGCAAGGGTATCTCTGCCATAATCGGCAAGGGGAGCTATTCCATCTCCGTAGAACAGCTTCTCCAGATACGCCGCTTCAAGCTCCCGGTTATCGGGCAGCTCCGCATAGGACCCTGCTGCCGTTTGCGTGATATCCGCTTCGGCGCTCACCAAAGCCGACGGAGTCAGCGCGAGTGCGGCTGCCGCGACTATCGTCAACAATACCTTTTTCATATAACCGCTCCTTTCAAAACGCCAAATTTATTTAGGTTAATTATACCACTTTTTGCGCGGTAAGTCAAGAGCATAGCGAGATAATATCCCACATTCACTTCCCGCCGCCCGACCGCATATAATGCACCAAAGCTCTGCAATACCGAGCAAACCGAAGGGAGCGCATGAAATGAGTATAAACGATATAAAGACGGGCGAACGAGCGAGGGTAAAGGGACTGCTGGCGCACGGCACCATGCGGCGCAGAATGCTGGACATAGGTCTGGTAAACGGCGCGGAGGTGGAGTGCGTGGGTCAGAGCCCAATGGGAGACCCGCGGGCATATCTCATATGCGGAGCGGTGATCGCCATAAGGCGCTCGGACGGTGATAATGTGATCATAGAGGATATATGACCGTATGAAAGGTGGTAAAATAAAATGGGTCTTACGGCAGGGTCTACGGGATTCGCGGTGTCGGAGGCGGCTTTTGAGATACACAAGAAAAACGAGCGAGACAGGGTGATAGCCATAGCGGGCAATCCCAACGTAGGGAAAAGCACGCTGTTCAACAACCTCACGGGGCTTCACCAGCACACGGGCAACTGGCCCGGGAAAACCGTGTCGAGCGCCCAGGGCTGCTGTTCCGTCGGAGAGCAGGGCTACGTTCTGGTGGATATCCCCGGTACATATTCGCTGATGGCGCACTCCGCGGAGGAAGAGGTCGCGCGGAATTTCATCTGCTTCGGCGGCGCGGAAGCGGCGGTGGTGGTGTGCGACGCTACCTGCCTTCAGCGCAGTATGAATCTGGCTCTCCAGGTAATGGAGATATGCCCGAAAACGCTGGTGTGTGTCAATCTTATGGACGAGGCAAGGCGCAGGAAGATAAAGATCGACCTTAAGCGGCTGGAGGAAAATCTCGGCGTTCCCGTCGTAGGAACGCAGGCGCGCAAAAAGCGCTCGCTCGGCGAGCTTATGGGGCGTCTGGAGGAGCTGTGCGCAAGCCCTCCCCCAAAAAGTCCCCGAAGGCTGCGCTACACAAAGCCCATTGAAGAAGCTATCTCGGCGCTCGAGCCGTCTGTGCGGGGGCATTTCGGAGGGGAGATAAATCCGCGCTGGCTGGCGCTGCGGCTGTTGGAGAACGACAGCTCCCTCACCGAGGAAATGGGCGGATATCTCAGCGCCGATCTCACCGAGGCGACGGAGCGCGGCAAGAATATTTTAGCCGAGGCGGGGATAACCGCCGACTGCCTTAAGGACAGGATAGTTTCCTGCATTATGCTCAACGCGGAGGAGGTATGCGACGGCGCGGTGGAGTCCTCCCCCGAAAGCTGCCGCTGCGACCGCTTTGCCGACCGCATTTTTACAAGCAGGTCTCTCGGCTACCCGATAATGCTCCTGCTGCTGATGGTGGTGTTCTGGATAACAATAGTAGGCTCAAATTATCCGTCGGGGTGGCTCAGCACCGCGCTTTTCGCCCTGGGTGACAGGCTGAGAGACCTGCTGGAGCTGATAAACGCTCCGCCATGGCTGACGGGGCTGCTCACCGACGGAGTGTACCGCGTCCTCGCCTGGGTGGTGTCGGTGATGCTGCCGCCTATGGCGATATTCTTCCCGCTGTTTACCCTGCTGGAGGATTCGGGCTACCTGCCGCGCGTCGCTTATAATCTCGATAAGCCCTTTCATAAGTGCTCCGCCTGCGGGAAACAGGCGCTTACTATGTGTATGGGATATATAATTTTGCAATCATTACATACACTTAAAAAATGTTATGAATTCATTTGAGTATTATAGATTACCTATAAAATTGCCAAAAACAAGTGGCTTATTTTAGCCGATATAACATCAACATATTAAACAGAAACCCGCCCCCGAGGATTTTCTCGGGGGCGGTGTGCCTTATAATGTTTCTGTCGTCACACTGAACCCCAGCGCCTTAAGCTGCCCCTGAGCTTCGGGGAGCTTGTCCTTGGTGACCGTCTTGGTGCCGGTGACTTTGTATTTGGTTTCCATTACTGTGAGCTTGTCCGCGTCTACCCAGCCATATACTCCGCTGCCGTCAACACTGACAGCATGGTAGGGGTGAGCTGCTCCTGCGGCGCGGGTTGTGATTTTAACTCTGCCGGCATTCGCCATGATTCCCTCGGTCGCGGTGCTGGATACATACTGCTGACCGCCTACGAAATCAACAATGCTGGTGAGCGGGAGCATATCTTCATTCGCCGCGGTTGACGTGTTCGTGCTTGCCGCTGTGCCTGCTGCGGTGCTGTCGTCCTCAATGCAGGGACACTGACACCAGTAAGCCCATGCGACTGCGCCGAAATCTGTTTCTACAACTCCGTCCAGACTGCCGCGCAGAGTACACTCGATAACCTTTCCGTCACCGACATACACTCCCACATGACCGAGATTTTTCGTCATTACAAGAATTCCCGCTTTCTGCGGCATATCTGCGATCCTACCCTTGATCTTTGCGGCGCTGTACATGCTGCCGACGCTGTAATCCTTGCCCGCGTCGTAGCCCTTAGCGTTCGCGGCAGTTCCGAATCCGCCGAAATAGTAGGACTTCACAAGCCCCACGCAGTCACAGCCATAATATCCCTTACCCGCTAAGCCGTTCAGCGTTGCCTTGCGGGCTATGCTGTATTGGCTGGGATACTGTGCCGCCAGACGGCTCACATAATCCGCTGTGATTTCGCGGAACAATCCACCCCACATATACCTTGTGTTAAGCTCCAGTGCCTTTTTGCAGTGGGCTACCAATCCCAAATTTGTGTAACTCATAATTATTCCTCCTCGTCTTTGTTTCCTGTGTTCGCCGCGTCGGTAAGTCCCTCGCCGACTATGTACCCGACGACCGCGGCGCCGCTGAGTATCGCGCCCGATATCTTGTCCGCAGTCTCCTGCGAGCCGTTCCCGAGAACGATAAGCCCCGCGACAAATCCCGCGAGAGCTACCCATAATTTTCTTGATGTCAGCTTCCTTTTCCAGTCGATTTTCATGTTAATCCTCCTTATCTGTTGGCAGAGCCATAATC
>CAMWLH010000145.1 GCA_947175045.1 uncultured Clostridia bacterium
CCTTTAGCAGAACCGTTTGACGCGTTTTCAACCGAGTTTTCCACAGCGGAATTTCCAATGCTCTCAACGGGAATATAATCGGGATTGTCCGCGGGATTTTCGTATACCATAAATTCATTCACGGACATACGCCCGCGCTCATCGCGGCTCTGGGAGCGCACAAGATAGCCGTACATCTCCAGCTCACGAATTGCCGATCTCACGCTGTCAAGACCGTCGGCGGCGATCACCGCAAGCCCCGAAAGAGTATAATCCCAATCGGGCGGCAGACTGAGCATTTCGGATAAAAGACCTTTTGCCTTGTACGACAATCTCCTGTCCTTTAAATGATAGTTTGCCATTACCGTATAATTCGCATTTTTCTCTACTCTGAATACCGTTGACATCGTGTTTCCTCTTTTCTTGCTTATTATAAAACAAACCGTACTGCAAAAAACTGCACACTTGAAAAACAAAAAAAGCCGACTGCATTATTAGTGCAGTCGGCTGATGTTTCGTGCTTTTCAAAGCGCGTTCACGCTCTTGTAAGTCTTTCCTTGATACCGTTTATAACCGTTATATCGTCCTTGCTTGCCAATTTCATAAGCTGCTCGATGTACCTCGCAAGCACCTCGGTTTCGCTCTCGGAGAGCGTACACGGCGCGTATTTCGGTTTTATCTGCTCAACCTTTGGCGGCTGGCTGATATTGCCGTTCTCCGCTTTAGCGGCGGGAGGCTTGACCGAGGGAGCGGTTTTTAAGGGCGGGGGAGATGTTTTCTGAATTTCCTTGACTTCCTTGTGGGATATATCGGGCTTTTTCTCGGCAATGTCCTTTTGCTTTTCGGGAGCAAGCCGCGCAACCTCGTTCGCCGTAGAGATCGACATTTTCCCGCTCTTGACCGCCTGTTCCACGGCGGGTACGGCGTTGTGCTTGATGTTGTCTATCTTGCCGACCTGTGACTTTGATACGTTGAGTATCTTCGCCATAATGTCGCGCATACGACCGCTGAGTTTTTTTCCCTCGCTCTCCAACTGTTTCAGCGTTTCGGTGAGTTGCTCATACTCGCTCATTACCTCTTTATCCGAATACTTCCGTTGTGTGGCGTTGAGCATTATCAAGTCCAAGCGGCTCTCGGCTTGAGATTTTTCGCCGTTTACTATGCACGGTACTTTCGTGCTTTGCCGCCGTTTCTCATTGATAAGAAATTTTATTGCTTCAAGCCGTCTATGACCGCTGATGAGCCAATACTTTCCGCTGTCCTTATCCTTTGCGACCACAAGATTATGCTTTAAGTTTTGTCGCTCTATATCCTCCGCAAGCAGCTCAATTTCGCTCATTTCGTAGAAATTATCCTTGTTAGGCATTATCTCCGACACGTCGAGCATTTTAATACTGTCCGCAAAGCTGTCAGCAGAAGCTGCTTTCAAGTCCGCGCTGATCGCGCTGTCTATCTCACGTTTCAATATTATTCACCTATCCTTTCAATGATTTCTTCCGCGAGTTGCCCGAAAGCCTTACCCGCGTTTGTCCAGCCCATATACTCACGGGCGGTCGTTTTATATGAAATGCTGTTCTTGATGACCTTGCTGTATGGAATTGTCGTTGTCAGCGCCTTATCGCCCATAAGTTTGGAGAACATCTGTAAAAGCGTTATATCCGCGCTGTTCTTTTTGTCAAACTTATTGATGAACGCGCCGCCGAATTGTGCCTTGCATTTCGATATGACGTTCGTTACCTTTGGTATGCCCTGTATGGCGAACGTTCCGAGTTCCACGGGAACGAAAACATAATCGCAAGCACCAACAATATGCTCCGTGACAACGTTCATAGCGGGCGGCAGATCGACTATTACATAATCAAAATCGCCGTTTGCATTGACGATACTTTCCGCGATCCCGCGCTGTTTTTCCTCCGAAAAGCCGCCAAACGTTCCGACCGCGTTGTTTATCGCCGCTGTTGCGCTGATTATACTGATGTTGTCATAGAGCGTATTCTCTGCGGTCAACACCTCATTCTCCCCGAGAAGAACGCGCTCCAGACCGTTTTTCGGATCGTTGACAAAGAAACGTGAAGTGTTGCTTTGACCGTCCGTATCTATCACTAAGACCTTGCTATGCACCGAAAACTCATACGCGAGATTGATAACGCTCGTGCTTTTGCCGCACCCGCCCTTGTTATTGTAAATAGCTATTGATTTCATCACTCTACCTCCGTTCCGATATTCGGATAGCGAAGTTTGACCGCCTCAAAATACCAAAATGCAAGTTTGGAAGAAAAAATCTCATCAACCGTGTATTTCCGCGCACTCTCCTTGATTTCACGGCTATCTTCGTCAAGGTCATAGCACCTTGTGTTCCAAAGATTGAATATCAGGCGAGTGGTTTTTACCGATGTACCCGTCTGCCACGCTTGGTTTAACGCGCCCCACGGTTTTATTCCGTGTTCTACAAAGTCGTACAGACTGTCAACGTGCTTGTAACAGTCCGTATCCAACGCGATAAGGTATGCGACCGCTCTATGATATTCGTCCGTTTTGCCCATTCTCGCGAGAATTTCATAAAAGCGGTTTTCGTGTTCCTCGCTCCTAAATTTAATTGCCATAAAAAACTCCTTTCAAAATCGGTTAGCTTACACTAACTTGCCTTACAATCGTATTATAGCACTTTAAAGAAATGAAGTCAAGCTGTTTCGGGAGATTTCTTTCAGACCGACCGATTTTTTGTAGACTTCACCAAATCACACCGCTAAATTATGTGCAATCTCAACCGGCAAATTTAAAAGTTCACCGCCGAGCCACCACCGCATAACCGCCTCACCGTCAGCCCAGACTTTGGAGGTTTCTTGACCGCGCCTTGCTCGTTCCGCTATCATTCTGTCAAAGGTCTTAATGTAATTCTCGTAGAATTTGGGATAATACTCAAATTCCCGTTTCATATTTTTAAAACCGCCAAGCGGACAGCCGACGCACCCTATACGCTTAAAGCCGCATTGATAGAGCGGATTGCTTTTGCACCCGTAATGATGTAGGAATTGCCATACGTCGCTTTCCTCCCAATCACTAATGGGGTTTATCGCTACCGAGCAGGACTTGTAGCGGGCTGCTACCAAGCGGCGGCTGCGGTCGTTTGTATTATCGAGCAAAATACCGTTCCTGCGTGATATCCTATAACTTACGCTTAACCCCTCCGCAGCTTTTACGGTATGTTTCGGCGCTCCGCTGATCGTCACCAATTCTTGTAATGCGCGGCGGCTCTTGCTTTCGGCTTTGCGTACTCCCGTGATCTTCACTTGACCCTTGCCGCCGATCTCCTTTAGTTCCGAACAGCAATAGCGTACTTTACGAGAGGGCGGGATACCCTTTTTAACTATTAACTGCCAGATCGACAGCGCGGGAGAGATGATATTCTCTTTCCCGATAGTATCCCTTATGTAATATACCGTTTCGGGCGCGTCCGCTGTCGTGAGATTGTGCTTACATTGATGAGCGACCCCCGCAAGCTGAGCGAGAAGTCTTACTGTATCTCCGTCCTTGCCGCCGCTGTAACAAAGGTAGTAGCCTTGTTCGTCGTGCGGCTCAAAGGCTTTAAGGCACTCAATAGCGCGTCTTTCCATTTCTATATTCATTTTTTCCTCCCGTAGACCCACCAGCGGATAACGTCCTCACCGCACATCCAATCCTTATATGGCGGCAGACCGCGCTCAGCACGGTGCTTTATCATACGGTCAAAAGCCATAACATACAGATTGCGAAATTTAGGGTAACGCGCAAAATCCGCAAGCATACCCTTTGTATTCTTCATAGGACAGCCAACACAGCCGATACGGGTATATCCGCATTGATACAAGGGATTGCTCTCGCACCCGTGATAATGCAGAAATTCCCATACGTCCTTTTCCGTCCAATCGACAATGGGATTGAGATTGACCGACACGGTTTTATGAACGTCCCCGACAAACCGCCTGTTGATGTAACTATCGTCGGATAACAACAGACCGCCCTTTTTGCTTAAACAATAGTTCAACTCGGCTTTATCCGCAAGATTTTGAACGGTTTTAGGCTTACCGAGGATTTTTATAACATCGTTGTTCTGCGCACGATTAACGCTTTCGGCGCGGCGTACTCCCGTGACCTTGATCCGTTCCGCGCCCGTTCCCTCTTTCAGAGCCTTACAGCAATATCGCACCAATCTTGTCGGGGGCATACCGTTTTCCACGATAAGCTGCCACATAGATTTTGGCGGTAACACGATTTCCGCTCCTACCGATTTCACATAATGGTAGGTTTCCGGCGCGTCAATTGTGGTGAGGTTATGCACCAGATCGTACTTGACACCCGCCAGCTCTGCTAAAATCCTTACCGTATCGCTGTCCTTGCCACCCGAATAACAGAGAAAATACGGTTCGTTCTCTTGCGCAAAGGCGCGGAGGTATTCAATAGCGCGGTTTTCCTTTGCAATATTCATACGCTCCCCCTAAATACAGGCTCAGCGCTTACTCGGTAATACCACTTAAATCTTCCGTCCGTGCCTTTTTCCATTTCGCGCTTCAGATAACCGCCCTTTTCCAACTCGCTTAACGCGGTGGAAATTGCCCCCCGTTTGTTAGGTAGGAGCCGCGTCAAGCCCTCGATACTGTTTACCTCGTACCTCGGCAATGATAGCAGAGTTGCCAACACGCCCCTCGCCGCCGCGCTTAAACTCCTGTCGCGGAGATATGCCGCGCTGATCTCCGACTGTTCCTGTTTCTCAATTGACATAACGTTCGTCCTTCCTTATTAAATATAGAAAACCCACCGTGTTTTTTTCTCGGTGGGTACTCCATTATTCCTTTTTCGCGCTCCTGTCCATATTTCGCCGCCCGCGATACCGTCATTGACAAAGTTGGCGGCTTTCAGACTTGCTCCTGTTTCGGAGATTAGCGTGTATGTAATCACTTTCTTGTAGCCTAACGCTCTGGCGGCTCTTACGCAAGCGCCATAGAGCATTGAACAAGTATTCCGCGTTCCGTTGGTGCATACGCGCGTTATTTCAAGGGTAGTGCCGTTATCCAGATAGCGGCTGATAGGTCTGCCGCAGATAGCCACTCCGCAGCATTCGCCGTTCTCGTCCTCGACCGATACGCAGAATTTACAACCTCGGACGGGCTTGTGATGTCGGTGATGTTCCGCTACATACTCGTTGGCGGCTTTTAATCCGATAGGTACGATCTTCATATTATTTCAAGTCCTTTCCGTTAAATATAACCACCATTGACGGAAACGGTGCGCTGTTGCTTGCCGTGCCGTTCTCATCACTAAACTTCAACCGCCCCCGAATAAAACGTATCTCAGCTTTTCCGTATATATAATCGTGAAAATATGCTGTATCTGTTCTCGCGGGTAATAGCATTACAATAGGGTTTTTGGTTCTCGCTGTTTCCGCGTATGCTTTTTTTACCCACTTGCTTATCTCGCGTCCATAAGGCGGATTACAGAAAACTGCACCTCCGCGATCCCAACTTTGCGATAGTCCGTCCGTTTCTGGAGTGAAGTACATAGGACATTTTGCGGTCTTAGCGGTTGCAGCCGCGTCAAGCACGAAGTGAAATTCCTCGTTAAGGTTGTCAAAAAAACTTTGCGGCGTACACCAGCACATATTTTTTGACGAAAATAATACTTTGTTCAACTGTCAGACCTCCCTCAGTAGTTTATTTACGTTACATAATTTGTCTACTTTGCCGAAAGATTTGATATTGATTACAAATTTATCACTTTATTCTTATTATAAATGACGATAAAACTTGTCGGCACTTGTTAGATTTTGCCGTCAATATTGTTATCGTCATAATTGCCTTATTGAGAAAAAAGCGGAGAACGTGTTCTGTTCTCCGCATAAAAAGTTATTTGATGAATTTCGGGATTGACGGAATTGCACCGACTTTTACTAATTATCCCGATATATTTTTGATTTGGTAAAGTTGCCGAAATTATCACATATAT
>CAMWLH010000146.1 GCA_947175045.1 uncultured Clostridia bacterium
AAGGGGTACGTTTTCGAGAACAGGGTACAGCCCGTTATTTTAAAGGTTAAGCTGAACGAGGGCGCAACGCTCAGCGGCTCTCTCAAACGGCTGATAAACGAAAAAGTCGCCGTTTCGCCCGAAATAAGGCAGCTTGCAAAGCAGATGGACGAGGAAGAGTTTGCGGCGCTGAAAAATAATTATCCCGAGCATATACACCCCGTTTTGGAACTTATGACCTGCACCAACATTATATCCAGTCCGCATATGATTCCCAGAGTGGTGGAAAAGCTGCTTGAAACGGGCTTGCTGAAGCCGCTTACGGATATTCAGCGCAAATCGGCGTTTTCGATTTTGTGCATGAACGCGGAATAATATGCGGCAATGCTCTGAAAAAATAAATAAGGAAACGCTGATCAACGCGAAGCGTAACACGACCGGCGTTTCCTTGACCAATGGAGGTAAGCAATGAAGAACTTTGACGGGATCTGCGGAATATGGCATGGAAAAAACGCGTCGGCGGCAATAACCGAAGACTTTTCCATATTCTTTTTAAGACTTGAACCCGAGCTTATAGCGGCAGTGCTCAGGCATTCCGAATACGGAACGGTGGGAACCGTTTACGGCATAGGAAAGGACTGGAACGCTGACTCGATATACCGTATTGTCAATCCCGACAGCGGAAAAATCTGCTGTAATGCTGAAAATGACGAAAGGCTCAGGCTTCACGAAAACGATAAAGCCGAATTTGACAGCAATAGTGGAAACCTGATTTATACGGCTTATAACGGCTGCCGTTTTGAGCTTACTTTGGCGGAAAAAATTTATCCGGGCTATTTTGTCAAGGATAAAGACAGCGACTCCCTTTCCGTTTCGGAAAAAATGGCAAAATGGAATATACTTTCATGCTTTATATATAAAGACGGATTTTACAGCGTACATATAGATACCGTTAAATATTCCGCTTTTTTCGGGTTTAACGAAAAGGAGAAATTTCTCTATTGCCGTATAGGGCAGAACGCTTACTGCGAAAAGGGGTGGGCAATGCTTTCCACCACTTGTATCAGAATGAATGAAAGCAGAATGTTAGAGGATAATTTGCTTGCTTTGAAGGATTATAAGCCCAACGAAGACTTCTTTGTCATAGACGGCTGCTCTTTTCCCGATGACGGCGGCTGGTATTGGTCGCTCAAAGAGGTAACGGATGATGTTATTTATTTGAACGGCTGCGGCGGCGCTACATACGAGATACATAAAAATTAAGGCGATACCGCCTGCGCGGCAAGTACGGCAACAAGAAATCCCCCGATCACTCGGGGGATTATACTTATTTGATCTCGGTAGGCTTTTCCTTCTTTTTCTTGGGCTTGGCGGGAGCTGCCTCCGCGGGAGCCTCGTGAACGGTGTTGTTCTTGGCGATAGCCGATTTCAGAACGCGTATCTTAGTTCTGTCGGAGCCCGTTTCGATAAGCACGGTGTCCTCCTTGACGGAAAGAACACGCCCGATTATTCCGCCGTTGGTAATAACCTCGTCCGCTACCTGAATATTGTTGAGCATATTCTGCATTTCCTTGTTGCGCTTTTTTTCGGGGCGCACGATAAGGAAGTAGAATATTGCCACCATCAGCAGAACGGGAATGACCAGCGTCAGCAGGCTTGCGGTACCTGCGGCGCCCTCTGCCGCGCCCGCCGCTTCGGATAAAAGCATTGTCAGATTCATAGTTGTCCTCCATACATCTTAAATTATGCTGCACTTCTTATTATATCCTATTTATGGCAAGAAATCAAGGGGTTATCCGCGATTTTCATAAATTATTCATTTTAAAAATTTCAAAATTCCCGCGGTAATATTGCGTTGCTATGTTTCTATGACTTAAATACACCGAAATCACCAATCGCCCGACGGCGATAAACCGTCGGGCGATGATATTTTAGGTATTACTGTCAGTCGAATGTGGTGCGTTCCGACAGTTCACCGTTTATAAGTATCTGATACTCAAACAGCGCAGGGTCTACCCACTCGTCGTTTATGCGCACTTCAAAGTGGAGGTGCGGATCTGTAGCATTACCCGTTGCGCCCGCCACCGCGACAGTCTGACCGCGCGTTACGGTATCGCCCTTGCTTACATAAAGCTCGGCACAGTGACCGTAGATCGTCACCACACCGTTGTCGTGCTGTATCATAACGCAGTTGCCGTAGCCGTAATACCACTGTGCGAGAATTACCTCGCCGTCGGCAGCCGCCAGCACGGGCTCGCCGAAACCCACTCCTATATCAATGCCGGAATGTCCGTAGTAGCCGCTGTCGGGGGAATGTCCGTACACATGCTCGACTACCCCGTAATCTTCGCCTGCGGGATATAGGAAATTCGGGTCGGGAACGCTTGCGATAAGCTCCGCCCAGCGTTCATTGAGTTCCTGCTGCTCTGCTTCGCGCATTGCCTGATTTTCAGCCTGAATGTCGTTTATCTCTTGCTCCACTGCGTCGACGTTGTTCTCCACGGAGGGAAGAACCAAGTATATCATGGGGTCGACAGCCGAGCCGTTCTCACGAACCTCAAAGTGCAGACAGTCGCCCGTCGCAAACCCGGTAGCTCCGACGTGACCTATAACGTCACCCTGTGAAACCGCCTGCCCCTCGTTCACGATAATATCCGAGCAGTGCGCGTAAAGGGTAGCATAGCCGTTGCCGTGGTCGATAACGACGTAATTCCCGTAATACTCCACATCAAAATCGGAAACTATGACCGTGCCCGACTGAGCCGCGTAGATATCCGCGCCGCCCATATTCTCGCCGCCGAAACATACGCCGTGGTAATACTTCGCTCTCCACTGATCGTAGCCGTAGTATGTGGTTATATGCGCAAACCTGTCGGCTGCGGGGAATATGATCTCCTCGATAGGATATACCGTCTGACCCGCGTTCTCTGCCTGTGCGTCGGATATTTTCGGCATTACTCTCTGATAAGCCTTATCCGCAAGGTCGTCGGGCAGTTGCTCACTGTTGTCGGTCTCGCCGTCGGTTATCATACCGCCGCCGTCCGGGGTGAACTCCGTTCCCTTGTAAAGCGTTATTTTCTTGGTCTTGCCCTGCTCGTCAATGAAAAGATCATAATCGTCTCCGAGCGTCCAGGTATCGCCGTTGATCAGAACCTGCATCGGCTCTGCTGCCTGATAGCCGTCTTCGGGAATTTCGCGCCCGTCGGGATAGAAATTAACCGTCAGCTCGTATAGATTTTCTTCACCCCCGACCTTTTCCATAGTGCAGGGATACAGCCAGCTAAAGTCGTACAGGAACACCTTTCCGTCCCTGTCGGTCATAAAGGTGAGCGCCAGCCCGTAATAATCGGGGGAGTAGCTCAGATGATATCTTTCTACAGCGCCTACCTCGGGCGTCGGGGTCTTGGACGCGTCGCCGATGAGATTGCACCACTCGGGCAGCACGACGTTCTGCGGGTCTTGGTGCTCCACCTCGCCGATAACCGACAGAAAATCCTCTGTGGCGGCATAAGCGTCGCCGTTTCCCTTTACGCAGTATTTCCGTCTGATGCCGGTGTCGGAGTCCTCTATCGAATAAACGAACTCGTTATCAAAGGGAAGATACCCAAAATAACCCTCGGAGGTATGCTTAACAACGCGGATATCCCCGTTGCTGTCGCAAATATAAGCGCCGCTCAGATCGTTGAAGCGCACGGAATCATACACGCCCGACTTTTCCTCGCGGAAAAAAGCCGAGCCGCGGCTGAACCCGTCCAGATAATCCGACTTCTCGGAAAGCAGCTTCATCGTCCACTGCTCGTCGTTATTGTCGCAGCTAAGGGAGTAGTGCAGGCATTTCCCGTTATTGAACCGCGCGGTGACAGTGTAGCGGTAGCTCCCCATATCGTAACTGCCCATGCGCACGTCCGTCAGCGAAGCTCCCAGCACATTTTCCGCCCTTTCAAGAGCGCCCCGAACGTCAAGCAGCTCATCAATAACGCCCTCCTCATCGGTAGCGTCATACTGCAACCAGTAGCCGCCGCAGTCCATTACCACAACGGTATTTCCGCTGCTGATCACATTTCCGTCATTGTCAAAGCTGCGGCATTGGTTTCCCCCCTCAATAAAATAGGGAGCATACGCGGACAGCCGCGCGCGGTCAACGTCCTCAACGTCAACGCGCTCAACGGGGAGCTCCTGTAATACGCCCTCCGCGATAGCGTCGGAAATATTGCCGTTTGCCTCGGTGGATTCCGCGGGGAGCAGGTCGACCTTTTCGGGCAGCGAAGCCAGATGATGGCTTATCCCGAATGTGAGCGCAGCCGCGGCAGCGGCTGCTCCGCATACCGAAAGTCCTATATTCCGCGCGAGCCTCAGTCCGCTGCGCTCCGCGCGTCCCGCGTGCGCCGCCTCCTCGATCAAGGCTTCGTCAATTTCATTCATAGCATTATTGAATTTATCGTCCATATAATACTCCTTATCTAAAAAAATTTTCCGCGACCCGCCCGTGAAAGCTCCGCTGCGCTACGCTTTCACGGGCTCTCGCGGAAAATTTTCCTGCGTGGGCTTTACGTTGTTCTTAGCGTGTGTTGCTTTTTTGCGTGGGCTTTACGTTGTTCTTAGCGTGCGTTGCTTTTCTGCGTGGGCTTTACGTTGTTCTTAGCGTGCGTTGCTTTTCTGCGTGGGCTTTACGTTGTTCTTAGCGTGCGTTGCTTTTCTGCGTGGGCGTTATGTCGCTCTTTGTGTGCTGCTTTGCTGTGTCAGTGTTTTTCAACCGTCAATAGCCCTCGGCTGCAAGGTATTCCCGCAGCTTTTTCAGCGTCCGTGATATCCGCGATTTCACCATGCTTTCGCTGACATGAAGCCGCTTTGCGATCTCGGATATGCTGTCCGAAAACCAGAAGCGCCTTAAGAATATCACTCGGGTGTTGTAGTCCTGAGCCTTTAGGAATCGGTTCAGCAGCGAGGTAAGCTCCCTCTCGGAGTGCCTGTCCTCCGCCGATGAATCCGACCTTATGCAGTTCTCCAGCTCCTCTATCGGAAGCACCTCGCCGCGCTTTGCCGCGTGATCGCGCCGATATCTGTCCAGAGCCGCGCTGCGGGCTATCTTGCACAAATACGCGGACAGGCTGTTTGGTCTGGCAGGGGGGATACCCGACCATGCCCGCATATACACCTCGTTTTCGCATTCCTCCGCGTCCTCGCGGCTGCGAAGTATTCCGTAGGCGACGGAGTTTATCAGCCGCCCGTACATCGTTTTTATTTCCGACACGGCGGACTCGTCGCGGCTGAACAGCTTTTCAATTATTCCCTCATCATTAAAATCGCTTGCGCCCATGCTTTCCCCCCTGTTCGTACCTGTCTGAACTCCAACAGTTTTTTGAGCTCATCTATTAAGACGGATTATTTTTGAATCGGTCGCAGACCGCACGGATTTTTTCGGAGCTTCTGCACAGAACCTCCGCGCAGGGTGGGGCGGCTGTCAATGCCGATACAAAGTCCCGCAAAAAATTTTTTAAAATAGCATATTTTACCCCAATTTGCCGACAATAACAGTAAAAGGAGGCTGATAAAATGCTTAAGAAATTCATTTCGGCTGCTGCCGCGGTCGCTGTCCTGGGCTGTGCGGCGGCATACGGAGCGCATGGCACCGAGCCGAGCTTCGCCGATGAGAGCTGCTTCATACTGCGCGAGTACGGCGATACCATGGCTCTTTTCGAGGAGGGAGAGGACGCTCCGATAGCGGTGTATTCCACCCCCATAACGCAGATAAACCCCGCCGACGCCGCCCTGCTGGCGGACGGAATACGCCTTAAAACCATGAGCGAGGTGGCAAGACTTTTAGAGGATTTAGAAGTAGAATAAAAAATGCGCGGAGCTCAACAGCTCCGCGCATATATTTACCTATTGGCAAGCTGCTCGCGAACGCTCTCAAAATGCTTTTCGTCGATAGCCGCCCATTCGTCCTGTATCTGCTGTATGATCTCGTCATGCTTGCC
>CAMWLH010000147.1 GCA_947175045.1 uncultured Clostridia bacterium
CCGATAAGTATATCGAGGAGATCGACAAGGTGGGCGCGGCTAAGGAAAAGGAAATAATGGCTATCTGATGGAGAAGAATATTCCGCGGCATATCGGCTTTATTATGGACGGGAACGGCAGATGGGCGAAAATGCGCGGTCTGCCGAGGAACGCGGGGCATTCCCGCGGCGCGTTGGTTTTCAAAAAGACGATCAACTGGTGCAGAGAGCTCGGCGTAGAGTGCGCCAGCTTCTACGCATTCTCTACCGAAAACTGGAAACGCCCCGCCGACGAGGTCGAGGGTATAATGGAGCTGCTGAGACGTTATATTAAAGATATCAGAGCTTCGGCACGGGATAATATCCGCATAATCATTCTGGGCGACAAAACGCCTCTTGCGGAGGATATCCGCGCCGACCTGGAGGATATCGAGCTGTCCTCAAGGGACAACGACGGCTTTATCGTCGGCATTGCGCTGAATTACGGCGGCAGGGCGGAGATAACCGCCGCTTGCGCCGAGATAGCGCGGCTGTGCGCCGATAAGGCGCTTTCACCCGATGATATCACCGAAAGCCTTATTGAGGAATACTTGTACACAAGCTCCATGCCCCCGCTGGATTTGGTCATACGTCCGAGCGGTGAGCAGCGGCTGTCGAATTTTATGATATGGCAGGCGGCATACGCCGAGTTTGTGTTTATGGACGTTCTGTGGCCGGATTTCAATAAAAATGACCTTGAAAGCGCCATTGATATTTACGCGGAGCGAAGCCGCAGGTTTGGCGGGCTTTAAGACCGTAAGGGTCTTGCCGTTTCGGATATCAGGCCGTGACAAACCACACAAAACCCGAAAGGAGTAATGTTCCCCTCGTGGGAGCATGATCAGAATATGGCTGTTCGGATAATTTCCGCGATCGTCGGTATCGTAATAGGAGTGAGCGTGCTTATCGCCGACATAAGCTGGCTGTATATGGCGGTGCTCGCTTTTTTCGGAGCGGTCGGCGTGTGGGAGCTTATCCGCGCGGTCAAGTGCGATCGGCATAAGCTGCTTAAGTGGTTCTGCACGATCTTTGCGGCGGCTGTGCCCTTTGTGCTGAACGTTCCCGCGATACGGCGGTACGCCGTTACGATCTACCTGGCGTTTGTGTTCTGTCTGTTGCTGATAATGCTTGCAAAGCATGAAACGGTGAAGTTCTCCGACGTTGCCATGTGCGGCTGCGCGGCGCTGTCTATCCCGGGAGCGCTGAGCTGCATACTGTTCGTTCGCTATTCCGTTGAGAATGCGGCTATGGGAGTATTTCTTATCGTGTATACGCTTTTCTGTGCGTGGTTCGGTGATTCGGGCGCGTATTTTGTCGGAACGTTTTTCGGTAAGCACAAGCTCTGCCCCAAGGTCAGCCCCAAAAAGACCGTGGAGGGTCTTATCGGCGGCATTGTTACGGTGGGAATAGTGGTGTTCATTCAGTGCCTGGTGTACAATCTGTTTATCGCCTCAGAGAGCTTTATGTCCTATGCGGTGCTTATTCCCGTCGGCATGACGGCAAGTCTTGTGGGAGTGCTGGGAGACCTTACCGCCTCTGTGATAAAGCGGCAGTATAACGTAAAGGATTTCGGCAACATAATGCCGGGTCACGGCGGAGTGCTGGACAGATTTGACAGCGTGCTTTTCACCGCGCCGTTTCTGTTTGTGGTATTCAGCTTTATATCTCCTGTCGCGTAATATGCGGAGCTTGCTCCGCGGGAACTCTGCCCATTCACAGCGTGAATGGGTGGTTTTGTTGGAGAAGGGTTTTGCGTTTTGCTATTGCTCGCCCCAAAAACGCAAACCGGCAAAAAGCTCGAAAGGAGTTATGCGCCTTTGCGGCATCACTGAAAATATGGATATAGTTTTACTTGGTTCAACGGGTTCTATCGGAACGCAGACATTAGACGTCTGCCGCGCGCATAAAATCGGAGTAAGGGCGTTGTCCGCCAACAGAAATACAGCTCTTCTCGAAGCGCAGGCAAGGGAGTTTCGCCCCGAGTGCGTCTGCGTTTTCGACGAGAGCCGCTATTCTGATATGAAAGCGCGGCTCGCCGACACGTATATCAAGGTGCTGTGCGGTATGGAGGGTCTGTGCGGGCTTGCCGGGCTGAAATGCGGCAGGGTAGTGAACGCGGTGGTGGGAATGGTCGGATTGCTACCCACACTTGCCGCGGCGCGGGCGGGAAACGATATCGCGCTCGCCAACAAGGAGACGCTGGTCGCGGGAGGGCGGCTTGTCACGGATTGCGTGCGCGAGAACGGAGTGCGGCTCCTGCCGATAGACAGCGAGCATTCCGCGATATTCCAGTGCCTTATGGGCGCGATGGGGAATAAATTGTCTAAAATAATTCTCACTGCCTCGGGCGGTCCGTTTTTCGGAAAGAGCCGCGCTGAGCTGGAGAGCGTTACGGTAGAGCAGGCGCTCAAGCAACCCAACTGGAGCATTGGCGCGAAGATCACCGTAGACAGCGCCACGCTTCTGAATAAGTGGCTGGAGCTTATCGAGGCGGTAAGGCTGTTCGATGTGACTCCCGATCAGGTGGAGATAGTGGTGCACCGCCAGAGCATAATCCATTCCGCGGTGGAGTTTGAGGACGGAGCGATCATCGCGCAGCTAGGGACGGCGGATATGCGAATACCGATACAGCTTGCGCTGACCTATCCCAAGCGGCTGCCCTGTCCCGCGAAAAAGCTGTCGCTGTTCGACGCGGGAGCGCTCACCTTTGACAGAGCCGACGAGGTTACGTTCCGCTGCCTGGCGGCGGCAAAAAGAGCCGTCACCCTGGACGGCAGCGCTCCCTGTATAGTAAACAGCGCCAACGAGGCGGCGGTAGCACTTTTCCTGAAAGGGAAGATAGGCTTTTTGCAGATCGGCGATATCGTGACCGAGGCGCTTGACAGCCTTAAAATTATTCAAAACCCGACAATAGACGACATAATGTCCGCGAAGTCCGCCGCGGAGGAGTTTGTCACTTCTCGGGCGGGAATATAGTTGGAGGTAGTATGCAGATAGTAATTGCGATTCTTGTCTTTTGTGTTATAATAATAATCCACGAGCTCGGTCATTTCTTTGCCGCAAAGGCGTGCGGTATCTATGTAAGAGAGTTCGCGCTGGGTATGGGTCCCGTTATATTCCGCAAAAAGGGTAAGGAGACCGAGTATGTAATAAGGCTGCTGCCGATAGGCGGTTCCTGCTCGATGGAGGGCGAGGACGGCTTTGACGAGAGCAGGCAGTACGCCGAGGATCTGCTCCCCGGTGAAAACACGGTTTTTCCCGATGACGACAAGAAGCCCGCCCCGCGCAGCTCCCGCGCCTTTAACGCAAAGCCTGTGTGGCAGCGGATAATAGTTATTCTGGCGGGTCCCGTTATGAATTTGGTGCTGGGATTTTTCGTGGTGCTCACCTCGCTTTGCTGCGCGGACGTTATGGGCTCGACGGTGATAAGCACCTTCCGCGATCAGTCCGTAAGCAGCAGCCGCCTTATGGTGGACGACGAGATAATTTCCATCGACGGAACGCATATTTTCTGCGTTTCGGATATCGTGTATAAGCTCCAGAGCAGCGACAGGCTAAACAGCGAGGGCAATCTCGTGTTCGATATAACCGTAAAGCGGGGCGGCGAGAAGCTGCTGCTCAAGGACGTGGAGTTTATGACCAAAACGGGCGAGAACGGCAACAGCATTTATTTTGACTTTCTGGTATACCGCCAGGAGAAGAACTTCGGCACGGTCATCACCGAGAGCTTCCGCGAGAGCTGCTCTACGGCGCGTCTTATCATTATGACGTTGGTGGATATGCTGCGCGGCAAATACGGGCTGAACGACTTCTCGGGTCCCGTGGGAACTATCAGCGCCATCGGCGAGGTAGCCTCCAGCCCCGATTACAGCCTTTCGGATTTTCTGAGCGTGGTCTCGCTGATAACGATAAACGTGGGAATTTTCAATCTTATACCCATACCCGCGCTGGACGGCTGCCGCATACTGTTCCTGCTGATAGAGGCGATACGCCGAAAGCCCGTAAAGCCCAAGGTGGAGGGCATGGTTCATTTCGCGGGCTTCGCGCTGCTTATGCTGTTTATGCTGGTGGTAACTTTCAACGACATCGTTAGACTGGTTTCGGGAGGTCAGACATGAGCAAAAAAACAGTCAAGGTAGGTTCGCTGGAGCTCGGCAAAAGCAGGATATATATTCAGTCCATGCTGAGCATTCCCGCGGAAAACATCGCGGACAGCGTAAAGCAGGCAAAGCAGCTCGAAGCGGCGGGCTGTGAGATAATAAGAGCCGCCGTCCCCACGGTAAAGGACGCGGCACTGATCTCCGCGCTGAAAGAAGCGGTGAGCTGCCCCATAGTCGCGGATATCCATTTCGATTACAAAATAGCCCTGGAGTGCGCGGCGGCCGGAGTGGATAAAATACGGATAAACCCCGGCAATATCGGCTCGGCGGACAGGGTAAAGGCGGTGGCGGACGCCTGCCGCTCAAAAGGAATTCCCATCAGAATAGGGGTAAATTCCGGCTCGTTGGAAAAGGAGCTGCTGGAGAAGTACGGCAGTCCCACCCCCGAAGCGCTGACGGAAAGCGCGATGAACCATGTCAGACTGCTGAACGACTGCGATTTTGACGATATCGTCATAAGCATAAAATCCTCTGATGTGAAAAAAATGATTGAAGCCTATCGGCTGCTCGCCCGCAGGACTGCCTATCCGCTCCATCTGGGAGTTACCGAGGCGGGCACAGAGCGCATGGGTATCATAAAATCAGCGGTTGGTATCGGCTCGCTGCTGTGCGACGGGATAGGCGACACTATCCGCGTGACGCTTACCGCCGATCCCGTAAGAGAGGTCTATGCCGCGAAGGATATACTGAAAGCCTGCGGGCTGGGCGGCGGCGCGGAGCTGGTCTCCTGCCCCACCTGCGGCAGGACAAAAATTGATCTGATACCGCTTGCGAAGCGAGTCGAGGAGCTGCTTGAAACGGTGGACAAGCCTATCAAGGTGGCGGTCATGGGCTGCGTTGTGAACGGGCCCGGCGAAGCGCGGGAAGCCGACGTGGGCATAGCGGGCGGAAACGGCGAGGGTATCATCTTCAAAAAGGGAGAAATACTGCGCAAGGTTCCCGAGGACAGGCTGTTTGAGGAACTGAAAAGGGAAATCGAGTTATTGTAATTATAAAGGAGAACGTAATGAGTTTATTGGGTGAATTGCTGTCGGATCTTAATGTGGAGCTCCCCGAGGTCATCTCGGCGGGACGTGTGCTGAAGATCGTCAGAGCCGAAGCGGGGAATACGCTGAATATCAATCTGGAGCTTGACGAGACAGTCGCCGCCGAGGAGCTGACAAAGTCCTCCGAAAGCATATCAAAGGCGCTGGAGGGCGCGGACGTGTCGCTTTACCCCAAATTTAAAACCGAGCTTTTCACCGACGATTACATATTTGAGATAATCGGCTTCTTAAAGAATAAATATACCGGCGTGAACGGCTATTTTGACGAAGCGCGGGTATCCGCGGAGGGTACGGAGTATACCATAGCTCTCAAGTCGGGCGGAAAGAATATCCTTATGGGGCTGGGAATGGACAAGAAGATCGAGAATTATGTCCGCGGCTTTTTTGACAAGAATATTTCCGTGAAAATAACCGCCGAGGACGAGCTTGATCTGGACGAGTATGTGCGCCGTGAGCAGAGCGCTCCCTTGCAGCAGGTGTCCATAACCGAGAGCGCGCCGCCGGTCGGACAGGCTCCGTTTTCGGGTCAGGGCGAGAGGTCGTATTCCCGCGGGGGAGGCGGAAACAGGCGCTCTCAAGTGCTTGCCGAGCCGCAGAAGATAACTCTCCCCTTTGAGCACGAGCGTTTTGACAGGGAAGCGAGCCTTTTCTTCGGCAAGGGGAATTTCGAGCAGCCCTCACC
>CAMWLH010000148.1 GCA_947175045.1 uncultured Clostridia bacterium
CCCGTAGGGGAGGGGGGAAATGCCCGCTTTTGTCGGATTTTATTGTTCCCCCTCCCCGAAGGGTTTCTGCCCCAGTCTGAGCGCGTGAAAGCTCCGCTTTCGCACAATAACAGAACGGATAAACAAAACAGAGCAAAATTTTCACCTATACTATATTGTATCACATATTCCCTAAAAAGTCCAACCTTAGAGCGACAATTTCACAATATTTTCTTTGTGCAATATCAACAAACTTGCGCCACCTTATTTGGCTTATTTATCCAAATAATACAGCTTGTTTCAAAAGCTGTTGAAAAAAATCCAAAAGTAATATATAATATAAGCAAGGGCTTGCGCGCCGGCGCTCAATTCGGATAATTATCCGCTGACGGCGTATGATATAGTAAGCGGCACGCACCGAAAGGAGAATATAACAATGAGTATAAAACTGGACGACAAATACTTAAAGAGCTTTGTGAGAGAGCATGAGCTTTCCGCGATAGCTCCGATGGTAAAGGCGGCGCACGAAACTCTTAACGCCAAAGACGGTTTTGGCAGCGACTTTCTTGGTTGGGTCGACCTGCCTGTAAACTACGACAAAGAAGAATTTGAGCGCATAAAGGCTGCCGCCGCTAAGATCAAAAGCGACAGCAAGGTGCTGATCGTTATCGGCATAGGCGGCTCGTATCTCGGCGCGAGAGCGGCTATCGAAGCTCTGCGCTCCACCCTCTACAACAGCCTTAAGAAAGACACCCCCGAGATATACTTTATCGGAAACAGCATAAGCCCCACCTACCTCAACGAGGTGATCTCGCTGGTAGAAGGACGCGATTTCTCGGTAAACATAATCTCCAAATCGGGCACCACCACAGAGCCCGCTCTGGCGTTCAGAGTATTCCGCGATCTGCTGGTGGAGCGCTACGGCGAGGACGGCGCAAACGGAAGAATTTATGCAACCACTGATAAAGCGCGCGGCACCCTTAAGGAGCTCTCCGACAAAAAGGGCTACGAGACCTTTGTTATACCCGACGATGTGGGCGGAAGATTTTCCGTGCTGACCGCCGTCGGACTGCTTCCCATCGCCTGCGCCGGCTGCGATATCGACGCTCTCATGAAAGGCGCGGCGGCGGCTCGCGAGGAGTACTCCGTATGCGACCTTGAAAAGAACGCCTGCTACAAATACGCGGCTCTGCGCAATATCCTTTACAACAAGGGAAAGAGCGTGGAGATGCTCATAAGCTACGAGAACAGCTTCGCTATGATGGCGGAATGGTTCAAGCAGCTCTTCGGCGAAAGCGAGGGCAAGGACGGAAAGGGTCTGTATCCCTCCTCCGCGGTGTTCTCCACCGACCTGCACTCTCTGGGTCAGTTCGTTCAGGACGGCTCGCGGGTGATGTTTGAAACGGTTATCCAGTTTGCTCAGCCGCAGAAGGAATTTTTCCTCAAGGACGAGCCTACCAATGTCGACGGTCTTAACTTCCTTTCCAACCAGAATATGTCCGTCGTAAACCGCAAGGCGTTTGAGGGTACGGTCATTGCCCACACCGAGGGCGGCGTTCCCAATATCGTTCTGGAGCTTCCCAAGCTCGACGAAACAGAGCTTGGTTACATTATATACTTCTTTGAAAAGGCTTGCGCGATAAGCGGCTATATGCTTGGGGTAAATCCATTCGATCAGCCCGGCGTGGAAAGCTACAAGAAGAATATGTTCGCGCTTCTCGGAAAGCCCGGGTACGAATCCGCACGGGCAGAGCTGGAGGCAAAGCTCGGCATATAACGGCATAAGCCGCTTATGCACACTATTTTATTCACGGAGGTCAAAACCATGATTAAGCTCATCACAGGCAAAAGAGGTTCGGGCAAGACAAAAATTCTCATCGACGCTATCCATGCGGCGGAAAAAACCACCAAGGGCAACGTAGTAGCGATACAGAAGGGCTCTTCCCTGAACACCGACATTACCTATAAGGTACGTCTGGTAAATATCGAGGATTACGCCGTTGAGGGTATTGACGCGTTCTACGGCTTTATAGCGGGCATTATGGCGTCGGATCACGACTGCACCGATATTTTTGTTGACGCAACTCTTAAGATCACAGGCAGAGATTACGCGGCTCTCGGCGAAATGTTCGCGAAGCTGGAGAATATCACAAACTCCACAACCGTTACCTGCACCATCTCGGCGGATAATTCCGAGCTTCCCGAGGAAATGAAGAAGTTTATTGTCTGATTTTTTCGGAAAAACGCTTGACAAACCCGAATTTGTGTGGTATAATACTTAACGTGCCTATTACAGAGCTCGGATAGTCGGGGTCTGAATATTTACTTGGAAAGCTACACTATAACTAAGGGGGTGCAATAATGGCAGTTCCGAAGAGGAAGGTATCTCGCGCAAGACGTGACAAAAGACGTTCACAGGTTTGGAAGTTATCTGCACCTGCTTTCTCACGCTGCAAGCAGTGCGGTGAGCTGAAGCTCGCGCACAGGGTTTGCGGAAATTGCGGTTATTACAATGATAAGGTTGTTATCGCTAAGGAAGCGTGATCTTACGGTCATTGTATAACTAAACCGTTTGGTTTACGAGGGACGGTTCGCCGTCTGCAAAACAGGCTTGGTTTATGCCGAGCCTGTTTTTTGTTGTTGACAATTTTAAAAAGCTATGATATAATAAAAATATATTGATAAGGGGCGGAGCATATGAAAAAATTTTTGCCGATCTTGCTGACGATCGCTCTGCTTACGGGCTGCGCGAACATGGACGCTGAAACGCCGACAGAGGAGAGCACTGCCGCCGCAATATCGGAGGACGACGCGGAAACGCTGCCGCTTGAAATGCCGGAATGGGTGACGATACACCATGAGGATCAAGAAGCGTCAACCGACGAGCTGATCCTCGGAAACTGCGGAGGCGGCGGATATTACGCGTACAACGGCAGAAGATATTGGGTGGATATCGAAGGCGGCACGGGCTACTTCATTAAGGAAAACGGAAGCTATTACCGCATGCACGACGGAACGGGCGAGGTCATTTCGGAAGATAGGCTCTTCGGTATCGACAAGATAATGTATTACTACGACGCCGAGGAATATCTTTATCTGGGTTGCTCGGATACGGAGGACGACCGACCCGAATATTATGTTCATAACGACGGGAAATATATGTTGCGTATCCGCACTGTCGATCCCCTGTATGACATATATTATGTCCCGCCGGAAATGCTTGGCGAGGGCAGAAATCCTGTCGAGATATCGTTGCTTGTCGCTTCAAAAATATGAAAAAAGCTCCCCGAAGTCAAGCGCTCGGGGAACTTCTATAAGGGGTGAGGGCGTGCAGCCTTTTGTTCATCTTCATGTTCACACAGAATACAGCCTGCTGGACGGAGCCTGCAGGCTTGCTCCGCTTGTGCAAAAGGCTAAGGAGCTGGGGCAGACCGCTCTCGCCATAACCGACCATGAGGCGCTTTACGGCGCGGTGGAATTCTACAACATATGCAAAGCGAACGGGATAAAGCCGATAATCGGCTGCGAGGTTTATGTCGCGGAGGAGAGCCGCCTTGAGCGGACGCGCCGCGGCTTCGCGCCCTATCACCTTACGCTGCTCTGTGCGGACAACGAGGGTTACGGTAATCTCTGCCGACTGGTGTCGGACGCGTTCATCAACGGTCAGTGTGGAGTTCCCCGCTGCGACAGAGAGACCCTTGCGCGGTACAGCCGCGGGCTGATAGCGCTTTCGGGCTGCTCCGACGGGGAAATACCCCGCCTGCTGGAGCAAAAGCGCCGCGACGAGGCGCGCCAAGCCGCGCGGTGGTACTCCGACGTTTTCACGGCGGGATTTTATATTGAAATACAGAACCACAAGACCGACCGCGAGCAAAGGCTCTGCGCCGAGCTTCGCAGGCTCTCCGAGGAAACGGGTCTGCCGCTGTGCCCCACCAACGACGTACACTATATAACCCCCGAGGACAGCTTCACGCAAAAGGTTCTATCCTGCATAGGGCAGGGAAAGCGGCTTTCCGACCACAACCCGCTGGAGCTCCCCACCGAGGAGTACTACCTTAAAAGCTATGACGAAATGCGCCTGCTTTTCGGCGAAAACGAGCTCGCGGCGACCCCCGCGATAGCGGAACGCTGCAATGTGGAATTTGAGTTCGGCGTGACCAAGCTGCCGCTTTTCACCGCGGAGGGAGTTACGGACAACGCCGCATATTTCCGCAGGCTGTGCCATAAGGGCGCGGAAAAGCGCTATGGCGAAACAGACGGCGAGATAAAGCAGCGGCTGGAGCACGAACTGGGAATCATCGAAAAAATGGGCTTTGTGGACTATTACCTGATCGTATGGGATTTTGTCCGCTACGCCAAGTCGCGGGATATCCCCGTGGGACCCGGCAGGGGCAGCGGCGCGGGGAGCCTGTGCGCCTACTGCATGGGTATCACGGATATCGACCCGCTGCGGTACAACCTGCTTTTCGAGCGCTTTCTCAATCCCGAGAGAGTGTCCATGCCCGACTTCGATATCGACTTCTGCAACGAGCGCAGGGGCGAGGTCATAGAGTACGTTAAGCGGCGCTACGGCGCGGATCATGTGGCGCAGATAGTCGCCTTCGATACCATGAAGGCAAAGGGGGCTATCCGCGACGCGGCGCGTGTAATGGGAATGCTCCCCAACGTGTCCGACGCGGCGGCGCGGCTTATCCCGGGCTTCAACGCCACCCTCGCCGAGGAGGCGGAAAAGGGCGAGCTCGCAAAGCTGTGCGCACAGGATCCCGAGGTGCGCAGGCTGGTGAGCGTCGCGCGTTCCATAGAGGGAATGCCGCGCCACACCACCGTCCACGCGGCGGGAATAGTCATCACGCGCGACCCGATAACGGAGTATGTTCCGCTGCGCAGCGACGAGGGGGAAATAGTCACCCAATACACAATGGGAGTGCTGGAGCGGCTGGGGCTGCTAAAAATGGATTTTCTGGGGCTCCGCAATCTTACCGTTATAAATAACGCAGTGCGGCTGATACGGCAGCAGCGCCCCTTTGATCTCAAAAACATTGACGAGCACGACCCCGAGGTTTTCAGAATGCTCTCGCGCGGCGGCACAACGGGGGTGTTCCAGTTTGAAAGCGAGGGCATGACCTCCGTGCTTATGCGGCTTCAGCCCGTTTCCATCGAAGACCTGACCGCGGCGCTGTCGCTGTACCGCCCGGGTCCTATGGCATCCATACCCACCTATATAGAAAACAAGCGCAGGCGACCCGAGGAAATATCCTACAAGCACCCGCTTTTAAAGGATATCCTTTCGGTGACCTACGGGGTGATCGTATACCAAGAGCAGGTAATGCAGATATGCCGCGTCGTGGGGGGATATTCCTACGGCAGAGCCGATCTGGTACGCCGCGCCATGTCAAAGAAAAAGCACGACGTTATGCTAAAGGAGCGCGGAGCGTTCGTTCACGGAACCGAGGAAAACTGCGGAGCCGTCGCGAACGGAGTTCCCGAGGATATAGCCAACGAGATATTCGACGAGATGGCGTCCTTTGCCTCCTACGCGTTCAACAAGTCACACGCCGCGGCATACGCTACGGTAGCTTACCAGACCGCCTATCTCCGCAGGCATTTCTACCTTGAATATATGACCGCGCTCATCACCAGCGTGCTCGACAGCACGGGCAAAATGGCGGAGTATATCTCCGATCTTTCCAACAACGGGGTAAGGCTGCTGCCGCCCGACATCAACAAAAGCCGCGCGGAGTTCACCATGGAAAACGGCTCTATGCGCTATGGGCTGCTGGCGATCAAAAATCTCGGCAGGAGCTTTATCGAAAATATCATTCGCGAAAGAGAGCAGCGGGAATTTTCCTCGGTGACCGACTTCTGCATAGGAATGGCGGCTTACGACAACAACCGCCGATATATGGAC
>CAMWLH010000149.1 GCA_947175045.1 uncultured Clostridia bacterium
GATAAACATATAAAATCTAACAAAACAAACAGCTACACTAAATTATCATTTATATTATATTACACAATGCGTTTAAACGTTTCCCCAAAAAACTATGAAATTATGTTGTATTTTTTTTAAGAATATGCTATAATACAGATATACATTTGGCTGAATGCCGTAAGGAGAAATCAACTATGGACAATAAATATTTAGGCTTAACGCCCCCTATGGGCTGGAACTCCTGGAACACCTTCACTTGGCAGATAAACGAGCAGCTCATTATGCAGGCGGCGGACGCGTTTGTGGAACAGGGTCTTAAGGACGCGGGATATGAATACATCGTTATCGACGACTGCTGGAGCAAAAAGCAGCGCGATGAAAACGGACGTCTCGTGCCGGACAAGTATAAGTTTCCGAACGGTATGAAAGCCGTCGCGGACTACGTTCACTCAAAGGGGCTGAAATTCGGAATGTACTCCTGCGCGGGCACCCATACCTGCGGCGGTCATCCCGGCAGCTTCGAGCACGAGTTCGACGATGCGGCTACTTTCGCGGAATGGGGCGTGGACTACCTCAAATACGACTACTGCTACAAGCCCGACTTTATCCCCGGGGAGATCCTCTATAAAAGAATGGCTATGGCGCTGCGCAACTGCGGTCGGGACATAATGTTCTCCGCCTGCAACTGGGGCAACGACGACGTTTACAAGTGGATACGCGAGAGCGGCGCACATCTGTTCCGCTCTACGGGAGATATCCAAGACAGTTGGGAGTCCATCAAACGGCTGGCGCTGTCGCAGATGGAAAAGGAGTGCTACGGCGGCAGCTACTGCCACAACGACATTGATATGCTGGTGGTGGGAATGCACGGCGGCAGCAACAACGAATGGATAAACGCGGGCAGCGAGGGCGGCGTAAACGTCATAGCGGACAGCGGCGCGGACTCGGAGAGCGCAATGCCTAAGCTGGGCGGCTGCACCGACACGGAATACAAGACACATTTCTCGCTCTGGGCAATAATGAACAGCCCGCTTATGATAGGCTGCGATATCAGAAATATGTCCGCCGCTACAAGAGAGATACTCACCAACCGCGACGTTATCGCCATAAACCAGGATATCGAGTGCCGCGGAGCTTACCGCATAAAGCAGTGGAACAATCCCGAGAATGTATTTTCTATGATAAAGCTGATGTCGGACGGCAGCTATGCTGTCGGTATGTTCAACTTCGGCGACAGGACGAGCGAGATGTCCTTGCAGTTCTGGGATATGGGACTTCCCGCGGCGAGCGGACGGGGCTTCGATATCTACGACTGCTGGAAGCATGAACAGCTCGGGAAATTCTCGGAGCGCTTCGTCGCGAATATTGAGCCGCACGACTGCCTTGTCCTCAGGGCTAAGCTCGTTAGCATGAAATAATGGAAAACTGGAAAACCTGCCGCGAATGCGGCGCGGCTCTCGGCTCTGACGATATCGCCATAAATCAGAAGCTCATTTCGCGCAATGTTCGGGAGTTCTTCTGCATTGACTGTCTCGCGGCGTATTACCAGACCACCCGCGAGGTGATACAGAAGCGTATCGACTACTACCGCGCAAGCGGAACGTGCACATTATTCAGATAATTTATGAAGGGAGAATTTCTTATGAAAAAGTTTTTATCGCTTATTCTCACGGCGGCTCTCACGCTGTCGCTTACCGCCTGCCAAAAGGACGACGCATACTCCGACGGAGTTTCCGACGCCTTTTCCGATCTTGCTTCGGATAATTCCGGAAGCAGTGCCGCCGACGAGGCAAATGCTCCCGACAACGGTGAAAATGCGGCGGTACTCTCAAATCCCGTAAAGAAGACCGCCGACGGTGATATCGACATGGACGCGGCGCTTTCCTACGAGACGGATTTTGACGCTCTCAAAGCGGAGCTGTCCGCCCGCGAGGTCGATCTGTCACTGCCCGTATCGCTCAACGCCCGCGAAAACGAAAACACGATGGAGGTATTTAACTACCTTAAGAGCATTTACGGCAAGCAGATACTGACCGCTCAGCAGCAGATGGATCTGAAAAACACCTATGAGGATCTGGTATACTACAACGCAACGGGCGATATCCCTGCGATGAAGGGCTTTGACTTTATATTCACCACAGGCTCCTACTCAAGCCGCGATATGATCGACGCGGCGATAAAGTGGGCTACGGAAAGCGGCGGGCTTGTCACTTTCACATGGCATTGGAACGTGCCGAGGGACGTTGACAACCCCGACGGGGGCTGGGCATTCTATATGAACCAGGACGGTATTACCATCGACAACTTTGACCCGCTAAAGGCGACTACCCCCGGCACAAAGGAGTACGAGGTAGCCGTTCATGATATTGACCTTATCGCAAGCTATCTCCAGGAGATGGAGAGCCTTGGGATAACCGTGCTTTTCCGTCCTTTCCACGAAGCGAGCGACGGCTGGTTCTGGTGGGGACTTCAGACCGAGGACAAGAAGATGATCAAGGATGGCACCTACCCCGAGACCTATCAGCGTCTGTGGTATATGATGTTTGACCGTCTGGAGAACTACCACAAGCTCTCAAATATCATCTGGGTATGGAACGGGCAGAGCAAATTCTGCGTGGTAGACCCCAACACCTACGATATCGCGGGCGTGGACTATTACGCGAGCACCGAGGATCACTCCCCGCTCGTTAACCAGTACAATAGACTGTCGGACTACACCTATGAGGGCAAAATGCTGGCGCTCAGTGAGTGCGGATATATTCCCGACCCGCAGCAGTGCGCGGACGAAAACGCCATGTGGCTGTATTATATGATATGGAACGGGGATTTCGTCTATACCAACATCAGCTTTGACGGAACGCCCAGTCCCAACGAGGAGCGTATGACCAACGATATGCTCAAGGAATATTTTGAAAACGAGTATATGACCACCTGGAACGATCTCCCCGAATTTCGTTTCGGCGAGAAAAACAAGCCTACTCCT
The DNA here is from genome assembly GCA_947175045.1 of uncultured Clostridia bacterium. Classification (GTDB taxonomy): domain Bacteria; phylum Bacillota; class Clostridia; order Oscillospirales; family Ruminococcaceae; genus CAG-115. Next base: position 2,966 of record CAMWLH010000149.1, read on the forward strand.
ATTACCACATGGGAATACTTTAAGGATTGATGTACTGGATCGTTATCGGTATGCTGGCGGTCGCCGTGATCGTTCTTTCCGTAAGGCTGCATTATGTGCGGAAGTCTGCCGATGAGATAAGCGAGGGGCTTAAGGAGCGCGCTGAGATCGACACCAACACGCTTATAGGTATCTCTTCAGGAGATAAAAAAATGCGCGCTCTCGCCGCGGCGGTGAATACGGAGCTTAAAAGGCTGCGCACGGAGCGGCGGCGGTTTCAGCGCGGCGACACCGAGATAAAGAACGCCATCACCAACATATCCCACGACCTACGCACCCCGCTTACCGCAATATTCGGGTATATCGACCTGCTGGAGCGCGAGGAAATGTCGGGGACGCAAAGACGCTATGTCGGCGTGATCCGCAACCGCTCAGAGCTTCTGCGGCAGCTTACCGAGGAGCTTTTCAGATATTCCGTGGTGCTTACGGCGGACAACGGGCTGGTATGCGAGTCGGTGAATATCAACGCGGTCCTCGAAGAGAGCGCGGCTGCATTCTACACGGCGTTGGGCGAACGGCGGATAGTTCCCGAGATAGAGATGCCCGAGACCGCTGTCGTGCGGGAGCTTGACAGCGCGGCGCTGTCGAGAGTGTTTTCAAATCTGCTCAGCAACGCGATAAAGTACAGCAGCGGCGATCTTAGCATAGTGCTGACCGAATCGGGAGAGATCACCTTTTCAAATACCGCGGAGGGTCTCAGCGAAATTCAGGTGGGACGTCTTTTCGACAGATTCTACACCGTTGAAGCCGCAAGGAAGTCCACGGGGCTTGGACTGGCGATAGCGCGGACGCTCGTAGAGAGAATGGGCGGCAGTATCACAGCCGAATATGAAAACAACAGATTGTTAATAGGCATAAGGTTTCCCGCGGAAAAAGAACAATTGATTACAGGCAGTGTTTAAGCTGCCTGTTATCTTTTTATTTAATGATACAAATGATAATTCGGCGACCCCTGCTGCACCAAATTGCCATTTATAATAGAAAAACCTTTAAAACAAAACAGGGCTGACCGCATACGCGCCAGCCCTGTGAGTTAATTCTCGGCACCTGCCATAAGAAGCTGCTCCACTATCTCGGTGAAGCCAAGCTCGGAAGCGTAATAGAGCGCGCTGTGCGCCTCATTGTTTACTGCGTTCACGTCCGCGCCCTCGGCGATAAGCATTTCGGTGAAGTCGTTCTTCCCTCTTCTTGCCGCGAGAATAAGCGGCGTATCTCCGCCGGTGGTTTTTGCGTTGATATTTGCCTTCGCGGCGATCAGCGCCTTACCTATGAACAGCTCGCCGTCGTCCGCGGCTATATGCAGCGGAGTAACGCCGTTTATATCCGCCAGCTCCGTCTGTGCGCCCGCTTCAAGCAGCCGCTCGGCGATAACCAGATTCCTCTGCTGAACCGCCAGAACCAAAGGGGAATCCCCGTTGTCGTTCAGCTTGTTGACATCCGCGCCCTTTTCGATAAGCGCCTTTACGACCTCCGCCTGACCGCCGCGGCATGCGTGGTGCAGCGTGGTGTTTCCGTAAGCGTCGGTATGATCGCCCTGCGAAAGAGCCTTCACAAGCTCCCTCAATCCCGCGTGGCTGGCGTAATCCTCGGCGGTATTGTTATTCTTGTCCTTAAGCTGCGTGTCAACGTCCTTGTGGTTCTCAATGAGCTTAAGAGCCGCGTCGGTCTTGCCGTTCTGCGCCATCAGCATAAGCGGGGTAACGCCGTCCTTGTCGGTGCTGTTGACGTCCGCGCCCGCCGCTATCAGCAGCGATACTATCTCGTAGTTTCCCGTTTCCGCCGCGAAATGTATGGGAGCGCGGCTTCTCTGATTTTCCAGTACCGCGTCCGCGCCGTTTTCCAGCAGTAGCTTCACTATCTCGCGGGAATTTTTCATGCAGGCGTAAATAAGGGGAGTATTCCCTGTCTCGTCGCGCTTGTTAAGGTCTATCCCGCCGCGCTTCAGAAAGGTCTGCACAACCCCCTTCTGATTGTTCTTACAAGCCTGTATAAGCATATTGTCAAGCTGCATATGTATCTCCTTTTACAATTCAATATTATACTGCGCCAGAAAACGGTTTATCAGCGCGGCTTCACCGCTGCGCCCAAGCTGCTCGAGACAGACCGCCGAGAGCCACTTTGTCCGTATAAGGAAGTACCGCGCGCAAACCTCCGCGGATTCGGGGTCTAGCGGCAGCAAATACAGCGGCTGCTCCCTTGAAAGCTCTATCGCTTTTATAAATAGGTTTCTTTCCGATATATCCAATTCGGGGGGATTTCCCAACAGCTGCTCCGCGCGTTTCAGCTCGGTGACAGCCTGCTCCGTTTCACCCAGTTTGAACAGGCACAGTCCGCGGTTGAAAGCCGAGACGGGATCGTCGCCGCTGCTCTTGCTTACCAGCCGGGCGGCGGGAAGGTCTCCCGCCGCCAAAGCGCGGTATAGCTGAATATCGGCGCTTGCCGCGGAGCCTTTATTACCGTAAAGTTCCATAGCGCTCCTTTATATCATAAGCTCCAGCGCGTCCTGGAAGCCCTTTGCGGCGCACAGATCCATTACGGAATCTCCCGCGTTGTTCTTTATATTGAAGTCCGCGCCCGCTCTCAGAAGATATCTGACCAGCTTTTCGCCGCACCACTTGCAGGCGATAAGCAGCGGGGTATTCCCCATGTTGTCACGCGCGTTGAGATCGGCTCCCGCCTTTACCAGAGCCTTTACGCTATTCTCCGGTCCCCGTACTGCCAGGTGGAGAGGAGTGGTACCGTCGTTCGCCGCGGCGTTGACGTTCGCCCCGTTTTCGATAAGCGCGAGTGTTATCGGAACGTTGGAGTAAGCCTCGGTTCGGCTGCCCACAGCGGAGAAATTAGTGGTGCACAGCGACTCCATCAGCACGGTGTACCCT
>CAMWLH010000150.1 GCA_947175045.1 uncultured Clostridia bacterium
TATTTTCATCAGCTTCTGTCTTTTTTTCTCGTCCATAAGATCACCTGTTTCAGTCCGTAAAAATGTTGATCTAAGCTCTAATGCTTTTAAATTGTGTTTACAAAGAGTAAATTGTTCGGTGCAGTTGACAAGGAGTAAATTGTTTAAATGGGAATTTCAAAATTTCCGCTGGGCATACTCCGCTGTGCATATCCAGTGAAAACCGCGCGACTTTTTGAAATTCAGATGCGACGACATTATGTTGATACTTTATTATACACCCTTGCGGGCGGTGCTGTCAAGTATTTACAGGTGAAAATCATCTGAAACATTACCCGACGGTCATTGAGCCCGCCCCGTAAATCAGACATATCTTCCCGTCGAGCTCCGCAGCGGCGGTGAATCCCGTTTTGTCGTCGAAAAGCGTTTCCTCTGCGCTGCTGTGCCCGAAAACGATATATTTTGACACCGTGCACACCCCGTCGAAGCAGTCGAATGAGAATCCGCAGCGTTCGGGATCTATCACCATGGTGTTTCTGCCGCCGAGGATGAGGGTGGACAGCTCCCGCTCCGAAAGCGTCACGGAATAGGAGGAGACCGCGCCGTCTCCGTTATACAGCGTATAGGTGAGAAGCGCTCCCGAAAGCTCGCCGCAAAGGGCGTAGCCGTCCTTTACCGCGCCTGTTTTCCTTGTCAGGTCGAGCGGTGCGGGTTCTTCCGCGTCTGCACAGTCTATCGCCGCGAAAACTCCCTTATCGCCGCTTATCAGCAGGGTATCGCCGCTGAATGCCAGCGATACGACATCCTCCGACAGATTGTTTATCGCGTACAGGGGCTTCATATCCGCTCCGCGCAGATATATCACCGTGCCCTCATCGCAGCGCTCCGCGGTAGCGGTAAGCTCTCCCGCGCGTGCGCAGCCGAGCAGTTCTCCCGCATTCTCGGTAACGATATCCTCCGACAGAGCCGCCAGCAGAACTCCCTCTCCATATTCAAGCGCCGCGAAGCTGCCGTCCGCCGCGGAGTACACCGCGCGTCCCATCACAGCGCCGCTTGAGATCACGCTGCCGTCCGCGGTATCGTAAGCGGCGCTGACCGCATAGCCGCAGCCCTCTCCGCTAAGCAGCACCTTTTCCGCGGCAATAACCCCCGCCGCTCCCGTTTCGGGCAGATACTTGTCGATCTGCTCCGCGGTGAAATCCTCGGTAAATTCGGGCAAATACACCGAGCCGAGCTTCACACAGCCGTCCTCAATAATAATATCGGTCAGCACGCCGTCCTGTTCGGAAACGAACACCGGCTCATTTTCCTCGACCCTCATAAAACCGCAGCTTTTCCCGCTGAAAACCGCGAACACCGCGCCGTCCTGCTCGAACACGCGTATGAACTCCGTTCCTTTGGGCGGAGCGAGCGTTCCGCTTTCGGAGAGAGCCGCGCCGCGCTCGTAAACAATGATAATATCGCTTTCGGCGGTGTAAACATAACCGTCCGTATTGAAAACGCCCAGCCCCTCCGCGGGCTCTATCAGCAGCTCGCCGAGTATCTCGCCGCCGTTTTGCAGCCTGAAGGGCTCTCCGCCCAGTATCTTGGCGTTATACGAGGAATGTGTCTGCGCGAATACGTCGGTATATTCCGCTGCTCTGCTCAAAACAGGCACTCCCGACGGCTCGAAACCCATAGCGGATACCGCCGCGCCCGCACCAAAGACCGCCGCGGCTCCCACTGCCGCGGAGATAAGCGCGCGCTTGTGGTAGCCGCCCTCCTGCCGTGTGCGGACAGGCTCGGGCTGCGGCTCGTCCCCGTCCCTATCCTCGTCAAGAGTGCTCGTAAGCTCCTGCATGATCTGATTTGCGTCTATCTGAACGAACTCGCTCGTTCCCTCAAACTCCTGTTCTTCCCGCTCGTTCGGTTCATAGGGAGGAGCTGGGGGCTCGGTGACTTCGCCGTATTCTTCATCGGTCTCACCTGTCTCGCGGATATCGTCAAAGCTATCCGCGGCTTCCTCGGGAACTGCTTCGGGCGGTTCCGTTTCGGCGGCGTGTATTTCCGAGCAGCTGTCGCCCGCGTTTTCTCCGCTTTCATCGCCGATGGAGCTGAAAATATTCTTATAATACGCCATAGCCGCCAGCAGCTCGGGATCGTCATCGGGCTCGGGGTATTCCTCGTTTTCGGCGGCAGTCATCTCGCTTGTGTATTCGGGTTCGGGGAGCGTCTCGGTGGGTTCTTCCGCTTCTATGGGAGCTTCGTTGGGCTCTTCGGGAGCGATCTCCTCATTAAACGCTATCTCCGCCGTATCGCCGAGCGGATCACCCTGCGGACGGACATTCGGCGCCATATTCTCCAGCCGCATCGTGAGCGTTCTCTCCCACATCTGACGCGCTGTGTACAGCATTCGCGTGTAGTCCTGCGAGGTCAGCCCCGAGCTGTCAAGCGTTATTATCAGCGACTGGAGATTCATTGCGGGATTACGGCGTATCCTTTCCACCGCCTCCGCAGGAGCTTCGCAGCCCTCCAACAGATACAGAAAATCCGCCGAGCCTATCCCCAGTGAGCGCAGACGGTTCAAAAAAGTGAACGCGTTAAGCTCGGGCAGCTCCGCCTCCTCGTCCATAAGAAATTCCGCTATATTCTGCGGCATTACCTTTTCGGGTATTACCTTTTCCGCCATATAATCGCGAAGCTGAGCTACGTTCACAATATCACCTCCCGCGGCAGTGAGAGCCGCTTTGTATATAAGGCTTCTTAAAAAATTTTAAGATCCGCCTTTAAACGGCATATTAACCACCGGGCTATTCAAGCTCCAGAGTGTTTACCGCTTTTGTAAGCCTTTTCCTCACCGCGCCCGCGGACATTCCCGTAAACTGGGCTATCTCCTCGGGCGGGAACCTCCCTATGACGCACAGCGCCATAACCATGCGCTCCGTGTCGGGGAGCTTGTTGAACTCCTGCTTCACATCTATCCCGTCATCGTTTGGACGCAGATTTTTTTTGTCAAATTGCACGGGAGAACGCGCCTTTGAATATTCCTTGAACCGCAGCTTTATCCGCGCGCAGAGCGATTTCAGCATAAACATACGGAACGCGGCTTCGCTGTTCAGCCTTTTGATGGCTTCAAAGCCGTCCCGTATCGTTCCCGTGACCGCCTCCACCGCGTCCGCATCGTTTTTAAGGGAGTAGTACGCGGTGTAGTACATCTCGCGGTAAACCGTTTCGTAAAGATACGCGAAGGCTTTCGTGTCACCGTTCGCCGCCATGGCGCTCAGCTCCTTGTATTCCTTTTTGTCCATGCCGCACCTCCCTTTCGCAGGATTTATTTTTCCCGCTCAAAGCTCTATCCAATATAACTTTATTCTGTGCCCGCTGCCGTCCTCGGTTTCTCTTTCAAAAACGCCGCCGTTCGCGAGAATAGTCCTCTCGCTGGCGATATTGTTCACATTGCAGGAGATCATAACTCTTTTGAGTCCCAGCCGCCTGCCGTTATCAAGATTAAGCCGCAGCATTTCTTTGGCATAGCCCTTTCGCCGTTCGTCGGGGCGAACGCAGTACCCGATATGCCCGCCCCACTCTCTTAATACCGGAGTATTCAGATTGTGCCTTATGTCCGTTATGCCTACTATTTTATTGTCGCACGACCTTACGGCAATATAGGTGTCCGCGGTGACCATTCCCTCGGGACATGTTTCGGGATTTGTCAGAGCCTCAACCTGCGCAAGCCACTCTTCGGCTGAGGAACATTCCTTTAACTTTCCGCAGCCTCCCATATCCTCGTCGGTGCTGTTTTCAAGAAACTCCCTGCGGAATGCCCATATATCCTCTGCGTATTCCATGACAGGGCGCAGCAATAGAATGTTCATATTATTCTTCTTTTACAACCGCTATCCCGAGCTCGTCAAGCTGCTCCTGCGAAACTATCGAGGGCGCTTCGCTCATAGGCTCGCTTGCGTTCTGTACCTTTGGGAACGCGGTAACGTCGCGCAGGCTGTCGCAGCCGCACATCAGCATGGAGAGCCTGTCCAGACCGATTCCCGCGCCGCCGTGGGGGGGGGCGCCGTATCTGTAAGCGTCCACAAGGAAGCCGAATTTCGCGTCGATCTCCTCTTTGGTAAGCCCCAACAGCTCAAACATACGCTGCTGAAGCTCGTAATCGGTTATTCTTATAGAGCCACTGGAAAGCTCCACGCCGTTGAGCACAAGGTCGTATGCCTTCGCGCGCACCTTTTCCTTGTCCGATTCAAGGTACTCCAGACACTCGTCCATCGGCATGGTGAAGGGGTGGTGCATTGCGAGCCACTCGCCGCTTTCCTCGTCATACTCGAAGAACGGGAACTCCGTTATCCACAGGAAATTCCAGCCCTCGGGTATAATGTCGAGCTGCTTTGCGAGCTTCAAGCGGAGCGCTCCCAGCACGGGGAGAACCACCTTGTTCTTGTCGGCTACGATAAGCGCAACGTCGCCCTTTTCGCAGCCCAGAGCCTTAAGGATCGCTTCAAGCTCGCCTTCCGCCATAAATTTGCCGAAGGAGCAGTTGGGAGCGTCCTCCACCCAACGCACATAAGCCAGACCCTTAGCGCCTATACCGCGCACAAATTCGGTCTGCTTGTCTATTTCCTTGCGGGAAAGCGCCGCGGCGGCTCCCTTTGCCACTATGCCGCGCACCGAGCCGCCGTTTGCGACCGCGTCCGTAAATACCCCGAATCCGCAGTTCTTCACGATATCCGAAATATCCGTTATCTCCATACCGAAGCGCGTGTCGGGCTTGTCCGAGCCGAAGCGGTTCATTGCCTCCGCGTAGGTAAGGCGGGGCAGGGGAGTGGCTATATCCACATTCAGCACCTGCTTGTAAAGCCGTTTTACAAAGCCCTCCAGCATTTCCAGTATATCCTCCACGTCCACAAAGGACATTTCAAGGTCTATCTGGGTAAATTCCGGCTGCCTGTCCGCGCGCAGATCCTCGTCGCGGAAGCAGCGGGCAAGCTGAATATACCTGTCCATACCCGCTATCATAAGAAGCTGCTTGTATATCTGCGGCGACTGGGGAAGCGCGTAGAATTTCCCGTTGTGGATACGCGAGGGTACGATATAGTCGCGCGCGCCCTCGGGGGTAGACTTTATCATCATCGGCGTTTCGATTTCAATAAAGCCGTTTTCGTAGAAATATTCCCTTGCGCACTTTGCTATCTCGTGGCGCATTATCAGATTGCGCTGGAGGGGCTCACGGCGCAGGTCAAGGTATCTGTATTTCAGGCGAAGCTCTTCGTTGGTCTTGCTGTCGGAAACTATCTCAAACGGCGGGGTCTGCGCCTTTGAGAGTATGCGAAGCTCCCGAACCATTATCTCAACGCTGCCCGTTTTTATTTCGGTGTTGACGCTTTCGCGGGCGCGGACTGCTCCCCTTACCAGAAGAACATATTCCGAGCGCACCGTTTCCGCCTTTTCAAACACGCTCTTTTCCGTGTTCTCATCAAAAACGAGCTGCACTATACCCGTCTTGTCTCTCAGATCTATAAAAATAAGGCTGCCCTTGTCGCGGACTCTCTGTACAAATCCTCCCACAACGACCTCGCCCTGCTCGATAGTTACCTCGCCGCAGTAGCAAGTCCTTTTCAGCCCCTGCATGGTGTCTGCCATTTTATTTCCTCCCGATTTGAAAATTTTATTGTATTGCTTTATTATGTTCCGCATTTGCCCTGCCCTGCGGGGCGGTTTGCGGGAAGCTCTTTCTCGCGGGAATTGCCCCGCGTGTTTTTGAGCGCTGCTTTTGTGCAATTATAATTGCATATCAAGCCGAATTATTCCATATTCCATTATATTATAACATTTTTCGGCGGATTTTTCAAGAGGAATTGCGCGGGAAATTAAATTTTTGTGCAAGACTGTATATAAAG
>CAMWLH010000151.1 GCA_947175045.1 uncultured Clostridia bacterium
ACCACGCCCCGCAACAACGGAATTTTTTTTTAATGATTCTGCGTCCAGCTAGAGCAAGACTTTAGGAGTCGGGTGGAGCGTGATATGTGATTTGCGGCTATGTCCGAGGGCGCAAAGACATACCGCGTAAACTGATACATGAGCAACACTTTATTTACGCATAAAAGCAACGTAAAGCCCACGCAGGAAAATTTTTCGCAAGCGCGCGGAAAAGCGTAACGGAGCGTAAGCGGAGTGGAGCTTTACCGCGCAGGCTAGCGCATTCCAACGCAAAGCGTTGGAATGCGCGGTGCGAAAATTTTTTTTAAATAAGGAGAGCTATGGAGAGTATTATTTCGGTTAAGGGATTGACAAAAAAGTATAGCAAGTTCACGCTCGGGGCGATTGATCTTGAAATACCAAAGGGGTTCGCCACCGCGCTTATCGGTGCGAACGGAGCGGGCAAGACCACGCTCATTGACACGCTTTGCGGAGTGATACACGCTACAAGCGGAGAGGTTACATATTTCGGGAAGTATAATGATGTGGATTCCGCGGAGCTGCGGGAAAAGATAGGGTACTGCGCGAGCACGGGATTTTTCCCGCAGGGGTGGAAGGCTAAGGATATCGCCATATCAATGGAGATAGCCTACAAGAGCTTCGACAGAAAAAGGTTTGAGGAGCTGTGCGCGCAGCTTGAGGTGGACACGGAGCATACCAAAAAAGCGCGCCCGATGTACAAGCAGTCCGACGGAAACAGAATGAGAACGTCGCTGGCGGCGGTGTTCGCGCGGGAAACGGAGCTGCTGATACTGGACGAGCCGGGGAGCTCCCTTGACCCGCTGATGAGGGACAGGCTCTGCGACCGTATGAGGGGATATCTTGATGACGGCGAGGGCGAGAAGTCGATAATTTTTTCAACACATAATATTGCGGATATGGAGAACGCGGCGGACTACGCGGTGTTTATGGATATTGGCAGGATAATCGAGCAGGGGTTCGTGGAGGACCTTAAGGAGAAGTATGTTCTCGCTCGGGGCGACGCGGATGATTACGAGGGAGCAAAGGCGCTGCTTATGTCCCACAATAGCAACAAGACCGCTTTTGACGGTCTGGCTCTGTCGGAAAACCGCGGAAAGCTGGAGGAGCTCGGCGCGGCTTGCGAGCGTCCCACGCTCCAGCAGTTAAGCATAGGGCTGCTCAAATACGCGGAGGAGATACGATGAGGGAGTATGTGAGAGATTTCCGTATGTTCATAGGTAGGACTGCAATGCTGACCACACTGTGCGGCATACTGGCAGCGGCAGTCGGATTTCTGATATTCCTGGCGGTATGGACGTATACAGGAAATGAAGCGGTGAAGGGCTTCTGCGAGGGCTTTATACCTATGTGGTCGATGCTGGTGCCGATATTAGGATATGTTCCGTGCAATATGGTGTTCAACTACAACCGCGCAGTCACACCCGGGTATAAATATTTCCACTCGCTGCCCGATTCGGCAAGGAGCTTCCGCAGGGCGGTGCTGATGGGCAGCATATATCCGCTGCCGATAACGCTGGTGTGGGCGGTAATGCTGTGGCTGTGTAGCCCCGCGTTGTCGCTGCTTATGCTGTTTATGGACCTGACGCTCAAGGGCGCGCAGAATTTTTTTGGGCACGCCAGAAGCGTTTGGATGATGTTTATACCAATGATGGTGATAGTGACCTCAATGGGATTTATTATGGGATTTACAAGCTCCGACGACGACAGCTTTCTCAATATGGATCCTAAGATCGCGATGCCGCTTGCATTGGCGGGAGCGGCGGTGTTCGTCCTCGGAACGGTTTACAGCACCATTGTTGCGGAAAGCAAGTGGAAAAGAGAGCCTTGACGGCGGGTTATTGACGCAAAGTCAACATCCGCAATGAGAAACATAAAACTCGCGCAGAAAAACAACGTCCGAAAAGAGCAACTTAAAGCCCACGCAGGAATTTTCCCGCAATCCGCTCGTGAAAGCATAACGAAACGGAGCGTTAGCGGAGTGTAGTGGAGCTTTTACGGGCGGGATAGCAAGAACGCTGCAAAGCAGCGTTCTTGCGGTGCGGGAAAATTCAAATTAAAATAAGCGGGTTAGAGCAACATAAAGTCCACGCAGGAAAATTTTTCGCAAGACGCTGCGAATGCATAGCGCAGCGGAGCATTTGCGGCGGGCTAGCGTGGGCTTGCGAAGCAAGCCTTCGCGGTGCGAAAATTTTTTTTAAATCAGGAGGGTATATGAAAGGGTTAGAGTATTTGTTTAAAAGCTGGTTCAGGCGAAAATGGAGCGTTATAATTACGGCGGCTTTGTTTGTGGGATTGTTGGTGATATGCTGTGTCGGCACAAACGAATTGAGCAGCGAGGATTATCTTATGCCGATGGCTTTTCTGCCGCTGGTGCCGTATTGTGTGCTGGTAATTGCAATGTCGGTCGCATTCATAAGCATAAACGGGTGCAGACTGATACGCTCCAGCCCCATAGCAAAGGAGCTTTATACAAGGAGCGTCCCGATGTTTATAATCGGGTTGACGCTAGGTTCGATGGCTGTCGCGGTCGGGGTGTTCTTCACGTTCATCACTATTTGGGGAGCCTCTGCCGCATTTTTTTCCGACGCGCTTATTTTTATGGCTATCGGCTGCGGAGTGAATATTATCGGATATTCGCTGCTTTCGCGCGTGATGTTCGGCGGTATATTCGGGGTGTATCTGACTATGTTCCCCTATATCGGATTTATATTGGCATTAAGCAGCGATATAAAGCACAACGGCTTCGGTCTGCCCGTCTGGGCGTCCGCGCTGATATTCGCGGGAGCGGTCATTGTAAGCTCCGCCGTTTCGTTTATCGTGTGCGGGGTATTATTTAGGAAACTCAATTTCAAGACTCCCGCCACTGCTTATACTACTAAGTAACACCTGTGCAATAAATTCACCGAACTTTCACAAAACAAACCTTTAAATTACATACAGACGGTTTATAATACAATTGTTGAACGGAAAGAGTTCGACTGAAATTCGCTAACCGACCCTTTTCATATAATTACCAACCAAACCAGCACCAAGCCCCCATGAGTGATCATGGGGGCTTGGTGTTTTTTGTTTATTCATCGTTTTGCGTCTCGGGAGCGCTTTCGATGTTTGAGAACTGCTCGGGGGCGCTGTCTACGTTTATCTGAAAGCTCTGCGGCTCGGTTATGTCGCCTTGCAGGGTGTAGTCGAGTATCAGCCTTATCCCGTCCTTTTCGGGGAGGTATTTCTCGGTCACGTTTATTATGTCAAAATCCTTGTAGAAATTCTCCTCGTAGTCGGCTTTAAGGCGCTTGAGCTCCTTTACGCAGTCGTCGTCGGTGCGGGTCATATCTACGTGGCGGTACTCCGTGAATATGCCGGTCTTGATTTTAAAGGGCATTTCCTCGCCGAATATGCGCACCACCGCGGTCTCCTCGGAGTACACCGCGTTCTCCTTGAACGCCTTTCCAAAGTAAAGAGGATAAACGTCGTCCCCGAAAACTATGCTTTTATAGCGCGCCTGCTCGCCGTCGGCTATGTGGACGGTCTCGGTGTAGGGCACGAAAAATTCCCGGGTCTCGGTGAACTCCCCGATGATCTCCGCGTCCGCTCTGACAAAAAGAACGTTGCCCGTTTCTGAGCCGTTGAGCACTATCGCGGAGGTCTCCACCACCCCGCTCACCAACAGCCCGCCCGCCTGCACTCCGCTGCCGACCTCTACCGCCGAGGCTCCCCTGCGCACGGTGCGGCTGACCACGACCGCGTCGCGCGACGCCACCAGGTTGCGCGGCGAGCTGTTGTCCTCCATCTCGGGCAGGGGAACGCCCTTTTCAATATGCACCGTGACACGGCAGCCCGTGCAGGATACGTCCGCCCAGGCGCAGTCTTCTATCCTTAGCATAAGCTGCTGCTCGGCTTTATATAGCTTAAGGGTCGACTTGTCAGCACCCTCGGTTATCCCGCAGTCCTCCAGTATCTTTACTACTTGACCGCGCGGCACGTCGCCCTCTATGTAAATATCGGCTACTCGTGACTGATTTACCGACAGGATTATACCGAACAGCAGCGCTCCCACATAAAGTCCTACCCTGTTCTGATAGCGCAGCAGCGTGAAATACAGCCCCCTGCGCTTCCCCGCGCGGAGCTTAACGCCGTTCCTGCGCGCCGTTTCCGCGACGGTGTAGTAGTCCATCGGGGAGACCGTGCCCTTGATAATTCCGCCCTTTACCCTTACCCCTCGGATAGTTATACCCATCTCCAACAGCTGTGAGAGCATTTTCTCCTGATACCCGCCCATTCCGCTGAACTGCACACGCCCCAGATAAAAACCCTGATTACCTCCCATTTTATATCTCCTCCATCGTAAGAGAATGAATTTTTCCCGATATCTTCACACCCTCAGCTCCGAAGCTCTCCAGTATCAGCGGCGTTCCCGATATCTTTATGTTCATTCCGTGAACCGACAGCGTGATGAAATTGTCATCGCAGCCGCGGACGCAGCGGCAGTTTTCAACGTATATCTCGCGCCCGTCGCGTATGGTTATGGTGGAGTGCCTGTGCGGCAGGTCGTCAAGAGCGGTAACGCGTTCCTTTATATTCATTTGGATCCCCCCATAAAACTTGTCTGTAAAAGTATATGGCGCGGAGGAGTGAAAAATTACTTTTATTATGGGACCAATCGGCTATATTTATCTCTCAGTCCATATAATATGCAAGATCAATATATCATACGTTATGCCTTGTCAAGCCAAAAAGTTATTTGCTTAAATTTTGCTCACCCCCTTGATTTATTCGGAAAAAAATGTTACAATATAATAAATATGAACTCATCGGGAGGGCGGGTTTGAAAATAAATTTTCAAACCGTCAAATCTTGCCGGCGCAAAACCGCAAAAACTTGAAAGGAGCAGTGCCGCCCTGCGGCGGCACTATCGCAAAAATGACTATAAAAACCTTTTTTATCAACCAGGAAAAAACCGCGTCCGTAAAGGCATATCTGCCCGACAGTATCGCGGGGCTTCAGTTCTGTGAAAAGCGTCCCGGTGTGGTCATATTCCCGGGCGGCGGGTACGAGTTCTGCTCCGACCGCGAGGGAGAGCCGATCGCGCTGCAATATCTCGCGCTGGGCTACGCCGCGTTTGTTGTCACATATACCTGCAACGCGAGATTTCCCGCGGCGCTCACCGACGCGGCTTATACCTTCTATAAGATACGTATGCGCGCAGAGGAATTTCACATCGACCAGCAGAAGCTGGCGGTTCTCGGCTGCTCGGCGGGCGGACATCTGGCGGGCTGCCTTGCCACGATGTGGAACGACGCGACGCTGCTCAAGACCATAGGCTGCGAAAACGAGGAGCTCCGCCCCAACGCCGCGATCCTCTGCTACCCCGTAATAAGCGGAGTGACCGCGCCCCACGAGGGCAGCTTCAAGGTGCTTCTCGGAGAGGACGGAAGCCGCAGCGACCTGTCTCGGCTGTCGCTGGAGAACAGGGTAACGCCGAAAACTCCACCCATATTCATATGGCACACTGCCAACGACGACTGCGTTTCCGCGCATAATTCTCTGGTGATGGCTAAGGCGTGCATATCAAATAAGATACCCGTTGAGTTTCATATGTTTGACGAGGGACCCCACGGGCTGTCTACCTGCGACAAGACGACAGGCTGGAACGAGGAATTTATGCGCGATAACTGCCGCCGCTGGATAAAGCTCTCCGCGGAGTTCCTGGCGAAATATATGCGGGTTTAGCGGTAGGAGCGGGCATTCCGCCCGCGCAGGAATTTTTCCCGCAACAAGGTGCGAATGCGGAG
>CAMWLH010000152.1 GCA_947175045.1 uncultured Clostridia bacterium
AGGAGCAAATTATTTAAATGCGAATTTTTCGCACCACTCCACCACTCCACCCGCCGTCGGCGGGTTCCGTTAGCCTCGATTTAAAAGCTCCGCCCGCTTCGCGGGCTGCGCTTTCAAATCGGCTTGCGAAAAATTCCTGCGTCAACATTGCGTTGCTGTAACTTTTTCTACAAGCTGTGCGGCGCGTTTTACAACGCGCCGCGGCTTTATTCTATATGAATGGTTATCATCGGACAAATCCCGCGCGGCGTGGTAAAGTCCTCGCAGTCGAGTACGGGGTATCCGTCGTCACCATAATACATTGCATCGTATATCCCGTTAAGCAGCCAGTGGGATATGGGAACGTCGTGCGTCCAGGTGCTGTTATTACTGATCTGCTCCTTGACGGTCTCCACGGCAAAGCCGCTTGTGCGGCACTTAAGCTCATAGCTTGCCAGGTAGACCTTGTCCGCGTAGCTCTCCGTGCCCATGTACTGCGTTTCGTTGTACCTAGGGTATCTATTTGTATAATAACTGTCAGCGGCTATATCGGTGTATTGGATAAGCGCAAGCTCGTCAGCGCTGAACGCGGAATACAGAAAGTCGTTATTAAGCCGCTTTCTTATTGAGCTGTTCTCCCAGCCGTCCGCGTTTCCCGTGTCAAAGGGCGCTTCGAACACGGCGTATTTCGACGCGAGAACGATAGTTCCCTCTCCGTCGTTGGAGATGACCAGCCATTTTATCGATCTGTCCGGCTCGGAGGGATAATGCCCGAAGGATATCACATCCCTCTTTTCAAGGGTGAATAATCTCATACGTTCCGCCGAAGCGATCAGCGCGGGCGTTATCGGCAGCCCATTCAGTTCGTCGCTGCTTTCAAGCGTACCTTTGCATACCCCATATGATCCGTTGGTATAGCTCCGCGCAGCCTCCGCCAGCTTTCCCACAAACCAGTAGTCCCTATCAAGCTTGTAGTTATTGTAGCAATCCAGCAGCGGCTTCAGCCGCTCGCAGGCTCCCGCGATATCGCCCTCGCCGACCAGCCGTTCGGAATCGGCATAAACTATCTTGCAGTACTGCGTAGCCGCGTCGGAGTAGCCGCAGATCGTCAGAAACAACTGCTCCGCCTTGGCGGTGTCCCCCGCCGAAAGCGCCTCGGAAGCGATCATGTACCGCGTCTCGCTTAGCTGCTCCTGGCAATCCTTGTACTCGCCCAGCTTTATAAAGGCGCTCTCCGCCGCCTCAAGCTCTCCGCTCTCTTTAAGGGCAACAGCGGCTCTGTATCTGCACTCCGTCAGCTTCCGCGCGGAATCGGAGTAATCCCCGAGGACGATAAAGGTAAGCTCCGCCTTGTCGAGGTCGCCCTGCTCCATCATTCCCACCGCTCTTTGGTATTTGCACTCCTTAGCCCTTTCCGCCGCGTCGGAAAAATCACCCAGCGCGGTAAATATGAGCTCCGCCTCGTCGTAGCTGCCCTGTTTCAGCAGCGCGGCGGCTCTCTTGTACTTGTCGTCATTAAGCTCCGCGGCGGTCTTTTCGCGCAGCGGCTCGCTCATGTCGGATATCACCTTGTCAGCGTCGGTCTTGTTACGCCCGCTCACGCCGATCGTTATACCTATTATTCCCGCGACCGCCAGCGCTCCCGCGGCGGCTGCCCACTTTACCGGCAGCTTCTTCTTATCGTCCGGGGGTGGGGCGGGAGCATTCGCGGTCAGCTCCGCGAGCTTGGCGGCACATTTTTCCGCGAGCTCCGCGGCGTTTCTGTAATCGCCGAGCTCACGCAGGCTTTTCTCCGCAGAGAAAAGTATTGTCGTATCTCTGCTTTCCTCCAACATTTTCGCCGCAAGGGAATATACGCCCTCCCGCCGCTTTATCTCGTTTTCCTCGCTTATTTCCGCCGCTTTTTTCTCCGCATAGTCCGCCTTTTCCGCGGAATCGCGGTAATTCAGCACGCGGAACTCCGCCGCGGCGGCGCGGTATTGGATATCGGTAACGGCGTTTTCCAGGCTCTCACAGCACTTGTTGTAAACAGAGTTAAGGTTATGCTCCCTTAACCGCAGGCGAAAGCCCTCATCGCCCAGCCGCATAGCCGCGCGGTAGTTTTCCGAGCCGGAGAAATCGGTTTTGAGCTCCTCCAGCTCCTTCTCCGAGGTGAGCTTGTACTCCGACAGCAGCTTGAGCAGATATTTTTCCGCGCTGTCGGGCAGCTCCGCGATAAGCTGCTCCGCGCCCGAATAATCCCTGTCCTCTATAAACAGCCGCGCTCTGCGCAGCAGCGGGTCGGTGCTTGTGGGAACCCTGCTTTCCCGCCTTGTTCCCAGAACGCTCCCCACGCTTGCCGCCAGGTCGACTTCAAAGCCCAGCCGCGACATATCCAGCGCCTGAAAGCCCGCCAGTTCCCGAGGGAGCTCTTTTGCTTCCATATCGCGGAACGCGGGGATAATTCTCCTGCGTCTGTCGTCCGCGGCAAAGGTCAGGAATCTGCTCCAGGCATTTCTCACCCATATATCCTCGAAGCTCTCCGCGGACGTTCCTACCACTATCATCACCGCCGCTGAGCTCAGCGCCGAAAAAATGTAGGGCTCCCAGTCGCTCCCCGCCTTGTCCTCAAGAGACACACGCGGAAAGAATACCCGCAGACCCTCGGCGCACAATTTCGCGTAAATATCGGCGGCTATCAGCGAATCGGTCGTTCTGCGCCCGTTTTCGTCCGTTTCGCGGCAGTTCAGATATACGTCGCAGTCCTCCGAGCCGCGGGATATCTCCACCACCCGCCTGCGGGCGGCGTCTATCCGCTCCGCTTGAAGCTCCATGGCGGCGCGCTGCTCCGCGTCCGCATATTTCAGCGCGGTCTTGTAGTCCTCGTCGGACAGCAGCGACCTCGCCGTCGTGCGGTTTAGCGCGGGAACATACTCCCCTCCCCTTTCCGCGTACTCAACTCCGCAGCGGCAAAGCGCCAGCGCCCAGTAAAGGTCGGCGTCGGCGGGGCTGTGACGGATAAGCTCCTCATAAAGCTCTATCGCCTTGTCGTAGCGGTATTCCCGACGGAACCGCTCCGCGGCGGCGCACATTTCCGCCATATCCTCGTCGTCCAGCAGCGGAACGCTCTGGACTACACCGCAAAACTCACATTTACATATAGACGTCTTGTCAAGCGGCGTGAGCCTGCCGCCGCACATTCTGCATATAAATAAAGCCATTACTCTTGCTCCTCGATCCATTCAAGCAGCTCCGCTGCGCCCTCATAAGAGTTACCGATCAGAAGCAGACGTGCGCTGCTGTAATACCCACAGCCTATATATGCCCGCGCCGCTTTGAATTCCAACTCGTCCTGCCGTTTCTCCGATGGGTAATAGTCGAAGAGCGATATATAAATATCCGCCGCGTCAAGGAAGCTGCCATTGTTATAGTATTGCTCCGCGAGCAGACATTTCGCTTCGGCGGCGCGGTCGGAGCTGTCGGAATATTTCCCCAGGCTTTCAAAGGCTGCCGCGGCTTCTTCATACTGCCCGAGCTCGATATAGTATTCCCC
Organism: uncultured Clostridia bacterium; assembly: GCA_947175045.1. Lineage (GTDB taxonomy): Bacteria > Bacillota > Clostridia > Oscillospirales > Ruminococcaceae > CAG-115. The sequence continues at coordinate 3,512 of CAMWLH010000152.1, forward strand.
GCAGGAATAGGTCGCGCTTATGGCGCGCTCCGCCGCGTCGGAATAGCTGCCGAGCTGCCCGAACAGCTCCGCGGCTTCACCGTAGCGCTTCTCGCCGCACAGTGCCGCGGCTTTATCATACCGTATCGACAGAGCCTTCCGGGCGCTGTCGGAATAAGCTCCCAGCGATTCAAGCAGCCTTGCCGCGAGCTCAATATCGGTATCGGCGGCGGAAAGAGCGCGCTGATATCTCGACTCGTTAGCCATACGGGTAGCATCGGAGTATACCCCGAGCTGCCTAAAGCACTCCTCAGCTTTAGCGAAATCGCCGCTGTCAAAAAGGCTCATTGCCTTTAAATAGCGGGATTCCTTTATTTTCTCCGCGGAATCCGAATAATCGTATATTTCCGTAAAAGCGGCAGCGGCGCCGTCAAAATCACCGCGATCCCTTAAAGTAATTGCGCGGTCGTACTTGTTTGCGAGGGATATCCTGTTGACGATGACCACTGCCGCTATGACAGCCGCAACGGTGGGTATACCTATGATCGCCGTCTTTACAGCCGCTTTGCGGGAGCGTTCCCTGCGGCGGAGCTCCCTCTGCTCGGCTTTCCTTTCTTCTGCGGCAAGGCGCTCCGTCTCCTCGGTCAGCTCGCGTATCCTCTCGGAGCATTTCGCCGCAAGCTCCGCGGAATCCTTATAATCGCCAAGCGCTGTCAGGCGGCTCTGAGCCTCCGCAAGGTCGGCAGGGTCACTGCCCCTCTCAAGCGCCGTTTTCGCCTCATAATATTCCCTGTTGATACGCGCTTCGGTTTCCTCTTCTTTGAGCCTTTCCGCCCTCTCCAGGCAAAGCTCAGCCATATCCGCGCTGTCCGAATAATCCCCGAGAGCCTTGAAGCCGTCGGCAGCCGCATAGCATCTCTACGCGCTTTGGGCGCTCTCATAGCCGCCCCGCCAGATATCGTACATCACGCGGCAGCGGCATTCGGTGAGACTTTCGCGCAATCCGCTGTCGGCGAACCGCATCAGCTTCTTATAATTGCCCGAATAGGAGATGTCCGCTCGCACCCCGTAAAGTTGCTCCACCGACTTGATATGATACTGCGCGAGCAGCTTTATAAGATACGCATCGGGGTTTTCGGGCTCGATATTCAGCGCCCTCTCGCAAAAACCGTCCGCGTCCTCAAACTCGCCGTCCTCTAATGCGAGCTCCGCTCTGCGAAGCAGCGCCGCGGGGTTTACTCCCTCGGTGTTTTCGGGCGCGGGAGCTTCCATGGGCTTCTCCGCATCGGAGGAGCTCTCCGACAGCACCTTTCTTACTCCGCGAAGAAGATCGTTCATAAAATCGGGCGCGGACATATCGAAGGTCTGCAAATGCGCAAATTCCTTGGGGAGATGAGCCGGAGGCATATCCTTATACAATATTGCCAGAACGCCCTGCGAGGTCTCCGCTATCCTTGTGAGATAGCGGCTCCACTCGTTCTTTACCCACACCGCGTTGAAGTTGTCGGGACCGGTTCCCAAAGCGAGCATTATTTTCGCGGAATTTATCGCCGCGAATATGTAGGGCTCGTATGCCGCGCCCGCCTTGTCCTCCAGAGTTACGCGAGCATAAAAAACTCGCAATCCCTCGGCGGTGAAGCTCCTGTAAAGCTGTGCGGCAAGCAGGGAATCCTCCGTTCTGCGCCCCGAGCTGTCGGTCTCCTTATAGCATATGAAAATATCGTAGGGCTGCTCCGTGCGCGACACCTCCAGCACGCTGCGCCGAAGCTCCTCAAGCTGCCGCGCCTGGATCAGGTATATTCTGCGCTGATCGCCGTCGGCGATCTCCACCGCTTTGCGGTAGTCCTTGTCCTCAATAAAGGGGCTGTACTGAATACGATTGATGGTCGGCACTCTTTTATGAGAATTGGGCTCCTCGACATACTCCACGCCGAAGCGGCACAGAGTGATCGACCAGAATATATCGGGATCGGTGGGGTCAAGCTCCGCGAGCTGCTCATACAGCGACATAGCGCGGTCAAATTCGCCGCTTCTGCGGAGATCGTCGGCGCGCTCCCACAGAACAGCCTTTTCGTCGAAGTCCAGCCTGGGCACGGTCTGCATTACTCCGCAGTAGCCGCACTCGCACACGGTCATTCCCTTTTTAACGTCGAGAGCTGCCCCGCAGCAACGGCATAACATATAATCACCCTCTTATTTTCTATCGATATAAATGATAATTTAGTGTAGCTGTTTGTTTTGTTAGATTTATTATGTTGTTGCTTTTTTATTTGTGAAAATAAATTTAATAGAATTTATATGTTTATCTGCACTATT
>CAMWLH010000153.1 GCA_947175045.1 uncultured Clostridia bacterium
TAGTATTACAATAACCGAAGATGTGTCCGACCTTATGCCGGAGCCTGTTCGCGCTAAAACCGTAAGTCTCAGAAAAACGAAGGTCACGGACGCTCCAGATGCGGAGAAGCTGATCAAGGCTATTGCCGACAGCAGGGAAATTATCGATGAGGTAAAGAAATTCATCGTGCCGCCCTCTGCAGAAAGGCTACCGTTTTATTCGATAAATCTTCCCTATGTGAGCGATTCGTTTGACGAATACAAATCAAAAAGTGAGGCAAAACACAGGGCGGCAGATCTGCTCAGACCCGCCTACGAGGGGCGCGAAAGGGAAGTGCGCAAGGCGGCTGCGAGAGCCGTAAAGGATATCCGCCGCGTAAGCATATATGAGGAAAGTGATGACAACTTCTGCTACCGTACCGAGCAGAAAGCTCTGGAGGCTCTGCGCCACTGCGCGGAGCTGTTGGAGAAAGCCGGCGCGGAGCTCCCGTCGGACAGCGTAACGGAGCTGTACCGCCCGATTGAAGAATTTGACGAGGACGACGTCTTCGAGCTGCTGCATGACGATATCGTCAAAACGAATGGTCCGTTTTCGCTGGAAAGCTACCTGTCAAGCAACGGCGAGATGATAAAGGACGACTGCAACGGGATATTTAATATCACTTATCGGTATTTCGGGGTCTGTGCCGCTGCAGATGATATGCGAAAGGATATTGAGAATGCGTTCAAGTTCGCCTTGGGTCTTGCGTGGAAAAGAGCCGTTGGCAGTGCGGAATATTACTGCAAGCGTATCATGGAGGAACTTGATGAGCGTCTGGAGCTTATGATACAAGATGCGCAGGGTGAGTGCCAATAATATGCACCGCCGCAAAACAGATGATTACGGTTCTCCGCTATAGCGGGGAGCCGTTTTTGTCTGTGAATATATTTCGGTACCGAAAAAATAATTTTTATATTGGTACTCGTTTATTTGAAAGGAGTATAAAAATATGCTATACTTTTAACAGAAAAGAGTTTTCAATAATTTTTTGGGAGGAATGTTATAAAATTAAGGAAACTATCAGAGTTACTGTATACTCATACGCTACGCAAATATCGTAAATGTATCAGATAATCATCATCTGTTTTAATATTGGGGCTGATGATCTGATATGGGTATTTTGCACAAAAACCAATTCGTTATTTAACAATATTTGTTCACTGTGTTGATTTATATAACTTATGGATATAGTTATATAAAATAAAGGTTGAAAAAGTTGTCGGATTATGGTACAATTAATATGTATAAATGCTTTTAATACCGGAAAATTTAATTGTATTGTGGTTTTCGGGTAATTATTGCTGTAAGCAATAGCAGATGTATTTTGCCCCCTATCAAGGAGGTAAACAATGGCATCTTCAGTAAGAAGGATCAACACCAATCCCAGAATGCTTGTATGTGCATTCTGCAAGCATTGGTATGACCCCGCACTTTCCCATATCCGTCCGCTGAAAATCGGCAGCAAAATGGATTGGTGGGAGTTTGACTATGACGTCAGATCAATATGTAAAGTATGGCGAAAAGAAACGCCTTCTCAGAACAATTGTTCTAAATTTGAAAAGAAGGATTTTAAATGATAGGTTTGATCATAGGTGATGTTGATCGAGCCCCAAGTATTCATTTTCGCCACAGCCTCTGTATATTTATATTGCGGAGGCTGTGGCGATTGTTAATATTTGTCGAGCCAAAGCGTTATGCGTTAACACAACGGTAAGAATTTTTCACTGTTGTAAGGAAATTTAAGGAGGTACATTATGCCCGATTTAGAGAAATATGTTGAAAAACTGCTTCAAGCTTTAGATGATGACAGAGTCAAGGCGAAAATCAGTGGGCTGATAAACAAGTCTGATGATTCGCAGCAGGCAAATAGCCGAGAGAAACCCTGTGGCGATAAGACCGCAGAGCTTTCTGATTTGCAGAAAAAGCTGGAGGAAGCTGTCAGCAAAGCCAATGATATGGAAAATCGCATTTGTTCGCTGGAAATTGAAAATCAGAAACTTACCGGGGATTTGTTCCGGAAAAATGCTGATTTTGAAAAATATCAAGGGGACAAAAACAGTGAGATCCAAAAGCTTAAAAATGAAAAAGCGGAGCTTATGGAGAATGAAAAGCGTCTTGAAGATGAGAAAAGAGACTTTAAAGGCGAAATCTTTCGGCTTGCGGAGTATGCCAAACAGCTTGAATCTGATAAAAAAGCTCTTGAAAGCGAAAGTGCTAAGCTGGTAAAGGACCATGAAAAAATAAAAAAGGATAATGCCGCTTTAAAATCACAGTATGAGGACGCTTTAAAGAGAGAAAAACTTCTGGAATCATATGTGGGTAAGCCGCTGTCTGTGTATCTGGAGTATCAAAAGGTCAGCGAAGATAAGAGGGCAAATCTCAGGGCTATAATTTCCGATAAAAACGTGATTGCGTTCGTATCATCGGGTTCAAGGCAGAATACTCTTGACAGCCTGTGGGACTACATTAAAAATCTGATTTTTACAAATGATGATCCTGAAGAGATATGTATACTTGGAAAAGTATTCGGTTATTTCTTTGAGCTTATTAACGAATCCGCAGGTAAGGCGCTGTTTATTCCCGATGATGCAGCGATAGGAGATACATATGATGACGATCAGCATATTCGCACCAGAAAGGGCAGCGTTCAGGGCAAAATCAAGGAAATAGAGCTTATAGGATATAAGCATGCCGGCAGCGGCAAGATAATCAGAAAAACAATTGTGACAGTGGGGTAAGAAATGAAAGACGATAAGATTACAAAACGGATAGATAAAATTTATTTCTGTTCTGACAGTAAGTTGTTCCGCAACTCGAAGCGTGATGCTTCGGTGAGATCTTTTAATAACGCTTTAAGTGATCTGAATAAGGAGATCTCAAAGATTGTTGCGGAGGATTATGTTCGGGATATTCACAATAATGTGATATATATTCCTTCGCTTAATGCTGTTATCCCTGATCCCGAACATTTTAAGTTTGCTTTATTAGATGTGTGGGCGGACTATTCAGCTCCTAAAAACAGCTTTTTAAACTTTTTCGGGTTTAAGGGAAAAGTGATGAACACATTACAGGTTCGGCAAATATTTTTTCAGAAGGATTACATTAGGACAAGCCGATTGGCTGATATCTTCAAAAAAAAGATACCGTCAATGTCCGGATTTGTTTTCAAAAGCAATAAATATGAGTGGTTTGAACTTTCTTCCGGCATAGAGCGCAGGAGCCTGGGTATAAGCTCGCTGCATTTTGGGAACGGTTTAAAGGAAAAAGCGCTTATCTGTCCCATAGCCGAATGCGGCATAATGGGATTTCTGGGAATCGTTTTTTTCAACGATTTTTTTCCCGATCATCTTTCAAAGAGATCCCGCGAGCTTCTTGAATGCCTGGTTATGAATAGCGATAAGGTGGGCATTGATAAGGGAAAATTAACAATAAAAAGCGGTTTGACAAGCTTGATTGAAAAGACCGGTCCTGAGCTGGTAGGTGGCAAACAGGACGATGATAGCATATCGGGAATCATAAATCATTTCCTGGAATGTGATGAGCGCAGAGTAGATCTTGAAAGGTACGATGAAAGAATTCTCACCGATATAAACCGCGGTCACTGGGAACTCTGGGACAACAGCAGCGGTGCCGGCGAGGAATGTATTGAGCTAAAAAATCCTGTTGTTGCCAGAAATCCTCTGGCGGATATAAAGAAAAACGGGATAATAGGTATTGATTTCGGAACGAAAAGCACTGTGGTAGTATGCAAGGACGGCTCGGCAAAGCCTATTCCGATGCGTATTGGTCTTGGAAAACTGAATAAAGAGGCAAAACCGAAACATTATGAAAATCCCACAATACTTGAATTTATCAACCTTAAATCATTCCTTAAGGATTATTCGGCAATCAGGGGAAGACCCGAAACAAAATGGGAGGATATAACCGTTTCGCATTCGGCTATGCAGGAAATGCTGGAGGACGTGGGGAATTCCTTTAATTCCTATTTCAGTGCTTTGAAGCAGTGGTGCTCCGAAAAGGACTATTATATAAAGATCACGGATAAAAAATCGAACGATTATCAGCTTGATCCATACACTTCCGATGATAATGTTTTCGATCCTATCGAGATATACGCATACTATCTGGGCTTGTATATAAACAATATGTACAACGGTATCTATATGGATTATCTTATGTCGTTCCCCGTCTCATTTGAAAAGAGCCTTCGCGATAAGCTTATACAAAGCTTTTCAAACGGACTGAAAAAATCATTGCCGCAGACGGTGCTTGATGATGAGAGCGCTATGGGGAGATTCTCGGTAAGAATGGGAGCGAGCCTGCCGCTTATGCGGTATGTGCTCTGCGTGAGTATAAACTGGAGCCCGATGAAGAGCCGATTTTTTACGGGGTATTTGACTTTGGGGGAGGAACGACGGATTTCGACTTCGGATTGTGGAGCTTCGCCGATGACGGCGATCTTCGCTACGATTATGTTATTGAGCATTTCGGAGCTGGCGGTGACGCCTTTTTGGGCGGAGAGAACATACTGCGGGTACTTGCGTACAATGTTTTTGTTGATAATCTGGAGTTCTGCCGAAGCAGCAAGATCACTTTCCAGCGTCCGCCCGAATGCGAACGCTTTGCCGGTGACGAGATATTTGTCCGCAATTCGCAGGAATCCGGAATGAATATGAATAGGTGCATGGAAGCGCTGCGCCCTTTGTGGGAGCGGCGTGAAGAACTGTATAATGAAATAATCGACAGGGAAATGATATCAGTTCAGCTATATGATGTTTCCGGCAAGACGTTGCCCGGCTGTTCACTGACAGTAGACTGCAAAAAGCTTGAGCGGATGATCTCTGACAGGATACATGACGGAATAAACCGTTTCTTTCACGCGCTGAAAACTACTTTTAAATTAAACGACAGACTAAAAAGCATAAAAACTGTAAATATTTTTCTTGCGGGGAATTCCTGTTTGTCTCCGATAGTGACAGAGCTGTTTGACAAAGAGATACAAAGCCATACATCTGATATAGACAGCAGCAGGACTTTCTTTAATCTATATCCGCCCTTAGGCTGCGACAAAGCCTTTGAGATACTGGGAAGAGATGATAATTCCGATATAATGCTTCCTACCGGAAAAACGGGTGTGGCTTTCGGACTTATTGACAGCAGACCCGGTGGCAGGATCAAGGTTATTTCCGGGGATACCACCGAACCCGGCGAAACAAAATTCAGGTACTATATCGGAATATCCAGAAGAGATAAATTCTATCCGCTGATAGAACCATGCGAGGAATACGGCAAATGGCACAAGTTCCTTCCTGCGGACGAGTATATGGAGATATACTTTACAACTCTTCCCGACGCATCTACCAATAAGCTGGCTATCTCCGAAACAGATGTAAGGCGGCTGCGGCTGCCTGTGACCGATGAGAACGCATATGTATTCATATGCGCGTCGGGACCGCATGAAATTACATATACGGCGGCGCTCGAATCCGATATTGAGTCGGGAAATTATTTGTTTGAAGCAATTACAGAAAATTTAAATTCATAGGAGTGTAATATGGACAAGAAAAAGAATAATGAAAAAAAGGCGGATTTTTCCGTAAACTATCTTTCTGATCCGTCTATAATGTACCTTTCCGAAATCGGTGTTATAATATGCGATAAGGTCTGGGATATCGGCATGGATGATCTGTGTCTTTTTCAGATCGACGATGTTTGCTTTGAGG
>CAMWLH010000154.1 GCA_947175045.1 uncultured Clostridia bacterium
CGTGCGCGTGAAAGCTTCGCTTTCGCTTAATAATAGGGCGGATAAACATATAAATCTAACAGAACAAACAGCTACGCTAAATTTTCATTTATGCTAACAACAAGGAACATAGTTTTCAACTTTAAATTCTCCTGCGTGGACATAATTCAGTTTATGACAATTGTGCCTTAACATATGAGCGTTATGCCGCTATAATTTAAAAAATCCGCGCAGCCTTTGACTGCGCGGATCGCCATATATTACCCGATAACATTCATAATGCCCTCATATATCATTCTGGGTATAAATTGGAATGTGAACGTGTCTGCCGCCAAAACCAGCATTATTATCACCGTTACGCGGGAGAAGAATATTCCCCAGCGCTTGCCCGTGCTCAGCTCCGTCCACATCTTGGGCACCTTGTAGCGGCGTATCTTGCGCAGCTTGAATGCTGCCATAATCATTCCCACCAGCATGAGCATTATTACCAGGAACTGGTACACCAGGAACGCTGTCACGGCGGGTGTCATCTCCGCTTCAGCGCCGCTGTCCATTGCCATAAGGTAATCTCCCACCGACTCTATGCTCATAAAAAACAGCAGCAGACCCGATACGCTGTTTAACATGGCATGCATTATCGTTGTAGTAACAAGGCTCTTGGTGGATATGGCGATATATCCTAAGCATACACCCATAACCGTTGCGTAGAAAAACTGCTGGAAGTTCGCGTGGGTCAGACCGAACAGGAACGCCGAAACGAATATAGCAAAGCCGTTTCCGTAGGGACGCAGGCTCTCCATAATTATACCTCTGAACCAGAACTCCTCGCAGATCGGCGCGATAACCACCATATTTACCAGCGAAATGATACCGCAGGGTATATTGTCTATCGGCAGACTGTTAAGGGGATTGCTCGCCTCGACAAAATCCGACTTCGACAAAAAATACGACACCGCCAGCGTCAGCAGGTTTACAAATATCGCCACGCCATAGCAGGCGGGGAATACCCCGATGGCGTTGCTTAAATACACGGGCTTCTGATATAACCGCGCACGGGTCTCCTTTGACGGCTCCTTAAGTATAAATATCGCAAGCGTTATCGGTATAACGTCCAGGAACACAAACGACATCAGCGTTTGCAGCGCGTAGCCAAGCACTATGTCCATCTGCTCCAGCAGCGGGTACATGACGCTCAGCAATATGCTGCATACCCCCCTCACCACAAAAACGCATATCATTGACAAGCCTATTCGCAGGCATACGTTTTTGAAATCGGGGATATTTGAGGACCGAGGCAGATCGGTCGGGTCTGTGTTTGTTATATTTGTATTGGTTATTTCGGGCATATTATTCTCCTTATCTGAAAGAATTTCAAAATTCCCGCAAGCACTCTCAGTCGTTTGCTGCGTGGGCTAAGCGTTGATCCCGGCGGCGCGGTGGCAGTCGGTTATTTCGGCGACTATCTCCTCCATGGTTTTTCCTCCGCAATCCACCGTGATATCCCCGTACTCCTCGTATAGGGCGCGGCGGCGCGCGAATACTTCCTCGATCGTCTCTCCGCGGCGCATGGCTATCCCGCGGCTCGTTATATTATACAGCCTCTTTTCGATCTCCTTTTCGGGCAGCGACAGATAATAAACCAGACCGTTCCGCTTTAAATGCAGCATCGCTGTGCGGCTGTATACCGCGCTGCCGCCGGTGGCTATTATCGCGCCGCTTTCCTCAGTCACGGAGAGTATCGCGCGTTCCTCCGCTATACAGAACGCGTCAAGTCCGTCGGTATCAATTATCTCCTGGAGAAGTCTGCCCTCCTGCTTTTGTATTATCAAGTCCGTGTCGACAAACTCAAATCCGAGCGATTTCGCAAGCAGCACCCCTATCGTGGACTTTCCGCAGGCGGGCATTCCTATAAGCACAATATTCCTCATAGCACCGCCTTATCCAAACTATCTAACCTCATGGTCGCGGCGGCGTTCAGCGAGGTTCCCGCCCTTACGCCCGCAAGGTACTCGTAATATGCCTGGCAGCCTATCATCGCCGCATTATCTCCGCAGAGCGAAAGCGGCGGCACATAGAGGGTCATGCCCTTTTTCGACGCGCGCTCCTCAAGCATGGCGCGCAAGCCGCTGTTCGCCGCGACTCCGCCCGCGAGGGCTATTTTGGTGTAACCGTATTCCTCGGCGGCGGCTATGAATTTTGAGGTCAGGATATCGCTTACGGTATACTGAAAGCTCGCGGCAAGGCTGTCGCGGTCGATCTCACCGCCCTTTTGCTCGGTATTATGCACGAGATTTATCACCGCGGTTTTCAGCCCCGAAAAGCTGAAATCGTAAGGGTTTGCGGTCTTGGGGTGGGGCAGCGCGTATTTGCTCGGGTCGCCGTTTTTCGCGGCGTCGTCGATATGCACTCCGCCCGGGTAGGGGAAGCCCATTACCCGCGCCGCCTTATCAAACGCTTCTCCCGCCGCGTCGTCTACCGTTCTTCCCACCGTTTCAAACTCGGTGTAGCTGTTTACCCTCACTATATGGCTGTGTCCGCCCGACGCCACAAGGCAGATGTAGGGCGGCGCAAGCTCGGGGTATGCGAGGTAATTCGCCGCGATATGCCCGCGTATATGGTGCACGGGAATAAGCGGCTTATTCAGCGAGAATGCCAGACCCTTCGCAAAGTTTACCCCCACAAGCAGCGCTCCTATAAGCCCCGGGGCAAAGGTCACCGCTATCGCGTCGGTCTCCTCGGCGGTCATGCCCGCTTTTTCGAGCGCCTCGCCCACTACTCCCACAATGCTTTCGCAATGACGGCGCGAAGCTATTTCGGGGACTACCCCGCCGTACAGCTTATGCTCCTCTATCTGGGTGGCTACCACGGAGGAGACCGTTTCTCTCCCGTCGCGTATCACCGCTGCCGCGGTCTCGTCGCAGGAGGACTCTATTGCTAAAATATTCATATGCTTATTTGACCTCGGGCTTTCTGGAGGTCAGGAACTCTATCGCTCTTTCAATAGAATTGCGGACGTGCTCCATATCCTCACGGTGCAGCTTGCCCGCGTTGCGGTAATCAAAGCTGTCGCAGAACTCCCCAACGTCGGAATTGAGCTGCTTGATGTAATTCTCTATCAGCTTGTCCGTCGCTTCTATAAATGGCTTTTGCTCGTTTTTCGGGAGCTTAGCGGGAACGTGCGACATCAGCATATTATAGTGCGGTATGCATATGTACTGCTGCGAGGCGTAAAGGCTGCGGAAGCCCGCGTTCTCACGGAACATGGTGAAAACCGTGTCCAGCATATGCTCAACGCCCCAATCCACCTTGCTGCACACAAAGCAGGTCTCCTCGATCTCGCTGCTCTTTTTTGCCTTAGCGCCCTTGGTAAAGAAAATGCTCTTTTTCTCGAATATCTCTCCGCGCAGAGTCGCAAGGCGGGTGTTCAGCATAAGCCCCAGCGACAGGCGGTTATTCTGCTTCAGCAGGCAATTGAAGTGAGTGTGGCAGAAACCCAGCGCGTTGGTCTCCTCGCGCACGTCGGGCTCCATCATCGCCGCGCCCATGATGTACTCGCAGATGTGCTGCTCCACCGTGTTGCGCATCGCGCAGATCGGGCAACCCTCACGCGGCTCGAACACCTCGTTTATCGGTATCGTCAATATGCTCTCTCTCATAATCGTTATCCTTTCGCCGCGGGCAATTATGGGAATTAAGAAATTTTTCTGAAAAAATGCCGCACGGTCTTGATTTTATATCTATATTGTATTATAATTAAGATAAATAATCAAGGGGTTTGACGAAAAAAGATCAAAAATTGCTGTTTTTTTGTTCTTTTTTCGTGGTTTGTTATTTTTTTGTTACATCATAAATTTATAAAATTTCGATATAACATTTCAAAAGGGGAGAAGTATAAAAATCCCACAAAATTCAGATAAAAATGGGAGCGTGTTATGGACTACAAAATTAAAAGCCCGTTTTTCGATATCGGACAGACCTTTCTTTGCGGGCAATGCTTTCGATGGAAAGCGGCGGAGGATCCCGAATATGCCTTTGAGGGTATCGCTATGGGAAGAAAAATTCGGCTCAGCCAAGAAAAGGGAGAGGTCGTTTTACATAATATCGAGGAAGAGGATATTCCGCTGTGGGAGAATTATTTCGATCTGCAGACGGACTACGGCGCGTTCATATCGCGCTTTTCCGCGGACGATACCCTTAACAGCGCCTGCAAGGGCTCAAGCGGTATACGCATACTGCGGCAGGAGCCGTTCGAGACCCTCATCAGCTTTATCATAAGCCAGAACAACAATATCCCCCGAATAGCGGGAATAATCGGCAGGCTTTGCGAGAGCTTCGGCGAGAAGATAGAGGGCGGATACGCGTTTCCCGATGCCAAGCGGCTCAAAGGGATCGCTCCCGACGACCTTGCGCCGCTTCGAGCGGGCTTCCGCGCACGGTATATATGCGACGCGGTTGACAAGATAAACAGCGGAGAGGTCAGCTTTGAAAAAATTGACGCGCTGCCGCTTGACGAGGCTCGCGCGGAGCTGAAAAAGATCGTCGGCGTGGGCGACAAGGTGGCGGACTGCGTGCTGCTTTTCGGGTTCCACAAGCTCGACGCGTTCCCCAAGGACGTGTGGGTGAAGAGAATTATGTCGGAGCTTTATCCGAACGGTCTCCCCGACTGCGTTAAGGGGGCGGAGGGAGTCGCGCAGCAATACCTCTTCCACTTCGTGCGCAACAACAACGGTCTTGAGATCATACAGGGACTTAAGGTATAGCCCGTACTTCATTATGAAAGGATAAATTGATATGTTTTGTTCAAAATGCGGAAGACAGATAAATAACGACGCTTTGTTCTGCACTTTCTGCGGCAGCCCTACTACGCTCGCCGCGCCTGCCGCTCCGGCTCCCGCGGATTCGGTTCCCGCAGGCGTGCCTACCCCGGGGAGCATTCCCATGACCTCGGAGAGCTATGCGGCAAGTGTTCCGCTGCCGATGGCAGGGGGAGGAGCTTTGAGCGTTCCCGCGCAGAACGCGGAGGGGTACGAAACGGATAATGCACCCATAGATGAATATGAGTCGGAAGCCGTTCCCGCCGCTTCTGTGCCAACGGAGGAGCTTTCCTATGGGAACGGGGAAAATATCGGAGATATCTCCGAGCCTACGGAGTACGAAGAGAGCACAGCTCGCCCCTTAGGTCTTGAGCAGCCCGCCGCGTCGGTATCCCTGCGGTCTGATCTCGCCGCGCGGGAAAGCGCGGTTCCCGAGCTTGTTACGGCGGGCGCGGCGGGAACTGTGATCGACTTCTCCGCGCCTATTCAGTCCGCTCCCCCCGCGGCGCAGGACGAAAAGCCCGCCAAGTACTACACCTTCGGGCATATCGCTCTTTGTCTCGCGGCGGTGGGCGTTATGGCTATCGTGGCGGGAGTTTTTGCCGGGCTTTATTTCTCCGTAATTTGACAGCATGATCTTAAATTTTTCTAACATTTTTGAAAGATTTACGGAAAACCCCTTAACTTTTCCCGCAAAATATGATATAATGTTTTATATCATTCAGCCTGTATATAAAGTGTTGATCTAAGCTATTATGCTTTTAAGTTATGCTGACGAGAATTAACTGATTTAAAAGAATTTCAAAATTCCCGCACTCACTCTCGCTCCGCTGCGAGCGACTGCGGGAATCGGTCATCGTTTGCATTCGCAAACTCGACCTTTTTGAAATTCCATG
>CAMWLH010000155.1 GCA_947175045.1 uncultured Clostridia bacterium
AACACAAAATTTTAACTCGGTTTTTTTTGGTAATTAAGATGCTTTTTATTTTGTACATAGTTTTAATTTCTGTGTTCGCAAAAACTCTTGGGAAAAAATAACAAGAAAAAACAAGAAAGGCCATAGATAAACTTAATATTATCACAATCAACAATCTCTTTTTTATTTTCATAAAACTGCACCTTCTCATTAAGCAAAAATGTTAAGAACCTATCTTCACAAAGATACACTCATCATTTAAGCATATCTTATCGTGAATCGTATAAAAAACCTTAATTAATGATAATTTGTCTAAGGGTTCTGCACTGTCAAAAAATCAGACAAGAAATCCACGTATAAATTTTATGAAGATAGGTTCCTACAGCTACCAAAAAGCCAATGTTTATTTTGTCGGATCAAATATTTCTATGCCATACAGGTCAAAGTAATTTGGTGTTTTTTCCTTTAACTCTTTGTATGAGATGAAGTATTTGTTACCCCACGAAGAAAATATGATAATGGCGTCATCTTTAATTCTATCATCAATTATTCCGGTAATTGTAACAGCATGCTCTCTTAATTTATTATAGGAGTCGATATTGTCAAGCTTATTCATATTTTCATTGCTACCTGTCAATAAATTTAAGTACATTGTAACACCATTTCCTTTGGGAATGAAGTTTGTAGTTGAGAGTATGAACGGAATATTTTCTTCCAAACTATTACAAATTATATTTAAGAAACCATTATATGTATCATCAAGCCATGAGTATTCAAACCGCATATTAGACTTGCTTGACACGCAATTTTTGGAGTTAATCAAACGTACCATGTATTTATCATAAAAAGTATTAAAGTATGTATCCAAATCTTTTGCTGTTGTTCGATTCCATGATGGCAAAATTGCGCCCAACATAGTAGACCTATATAGTGTATAATAGTCCTCAATAAAGTCTAAATAGTCACCCATTTTTATGGTACCATCTTTATTGAACTTTGTATTGGAGATTTCAGCAATATTCCTTGTTCTTTGAAGATAAAGCAAGGAATCACAAGAAGCTATAACGCCACACCCCATAGATTTTAAATCACCTTTAAGGTTATATGGTCTTCCTTGATCGAATGACCATGATTGATTTCCACCGAAACTTAATGTTCCATCCAATTTAACTATTGATGTGTAATCATGTGACAACTCATACCTTTTAACATCACTTTTTAATAAATTGGTGTTGGATTTATTTGTTTCATAAAAATCATCATACCCATCCCCATCACTATCCTTATTTGTCGGATCGGATATGATAGGCAACACATACACGTCGCGATTCACAAAGTCGAACAATGTATCACCTGTTGACGGACGAGCCGAATTTAGGTTAAATCGGCTTAAACCATTATAAACATAAGGTCTGTTAGGCAAAATTGTACATTCACCGAATTTGAGTAGTTGCGGAGAACCATCTGAATTAAACGAGATAAGTTCATTGTTTACTTCATCCCAATCAGCCAGCCCATCTTTATCTGTGTCTGTATCACTATCTGGGTCAAGAATCCCCTCTAATTTGATCTTTTTCCAGGAGTTGGCTATCGTTACCATATATTCAGTTATAGGCGGAGCGGCACAGCTGCAAATATGATTATGTACATCCCGTGTTGTCGGACCAAAATCAAATGTCAGAGTAACACCTCCGGTTTTGTCTATCGCTTTTTGAACCTTTCGACCATATGCAGGATCATCATAACGCCACCCTTCAGGCATTATTTCCGAATAATTGATTGAAAGCCTTGAGCAAGCATCGAGTTGGCTAAAATAACCTGAACCAACAGTTGTCGCCCCATTTGTAACCTGGAAAACAAACTTAGAGGCTGATTTTTTGAATGGCACATTATTAATCAATTTGTCAAACGCCCTACCCCTGTTCACATACGAATCCGTATACCTATACGTTATCTTGGACAAGGCATTATGCATATCATCGGAATTTGTAAACCATGTTGAGGGACTGAGGATCGTTGCTTTGGAACTGTCATACGTAATAACGCAAACTCTTACATTGTCCTTGCCATGACTATTCTGCAATCTGTACACTACATCTTCAATCATATCTACCTGACCATCAAAATAATACTTGGCATTACCCGCCGTTTGCAGCAAAAACACCACATCAACAGGAGTACCTTTCTCAACCGGAGTAAATCCCGGCACATACGGAGCAGCATACATTGCCGCCGCATAGCCCATGGTCAGCGTTTCTTCAGCAGTGATCTCATCGCTTATCATATCCGCTTCAATCACATCCGAGCTATTGGAAATGCGTGTTTCCTCTTCGAAGTAATCGGGGGTTTCTTCCACCTCAATATAAAACTCGTCATCATCGGACATAAAGTTAACAGCTTCGGGCATATCCGCACCCAAAAGATTGCTAAGCCACTTTTCCATATCCACTACGCAATATGTACCGAGTTCGTCAACTGTTGCGGAAATGGTGTTGGTTTCTTCATCAATAACGGTTTCGATAGGAAGCAGCATATTGATATCCTCAAAATATTTGAAGACATTCAGCCGCTTTATGCCCTGAAGTTCTTCTTCATCGGGAAACAGACCGAGCTCGTTGTCAAGATAAGCGTCGCCGATTGTAAAGTTCAGTTTAACTTCATCAACATCTCCGCCGATATAGTTCAGATCGATGGTTTCGCCAAGCTGTATATCACTGTTGATTGCCGTCGAGTAGCTGCTTCTGCCCGCATTTAAATTGCCGTTCACGTTTCCGGAAGCGGTAACCTCCAGCGAGAGCTTGTAAGGACTTTCGTCGGTATTTACATTTTTCAACACTTCGCTGTCGGCTGCAACAATCTGCTCTACCTTGTATGCCGCATCGGGTATGCCAAAGGTTTCGGGATCGTTAGGATCAAGCCCGATCGCAAGTTCATCGCCATCGTTCAAGGTATCGCCGTCACTGTCCGCTTTCATCGGATCGGTATTGTATTTGTTGAGTTCATCATAATCGGACAAACCGTCGCCGTCCGTATCGGCATTGCGGGGATCAGTTCCGAGTTCGATTTCTTCCCTGTTGGACAAACCGTCGCCGTCGGAGTCATCGTCAGCGTCATTGATTCCGTTGTCATCGGTATCGTATTTCAACGGATCGGTTCCCGTAATATAAACTTCTTCATAATCGGTCAGCCCATCGCCGTCTGTGTCGGGATTTTCGGGGTCTGTTCCGTATATTTCCTCTATGATATTGAAAAGACCGTCGTTATCATCATCGGGCAAGGTGCAGATATATTCACCCTCGGAAAATGTAACAATAAACGGCTCGGACTCAATCGTACCGTCCTTCGTTTCCTGTACCGCTTTTATCTGCTTTGTCTGGAAATCCTCGGTAATTGCATACTTATAGGAGTTCTCATCGGATACATCTGCGATTTTTGTCCACTCGCCTTCGGCTTCTCTCTCATAAAGAGACACTGTACCTTCGTTGGTTGAATTCCAGTATATTACAATCGCATTTTCATCTTTAATGTATTCGCCGAAACACAGAATTATGTGCTCGTAAGGTTCGTCCGGAATTTCCGGCGTATCGGATATTTCGCCGATCACGACGCTTGTTAAGCCAATATTTGTTATTTCCGGAACGAGAGCCGAATCGATCGCCGCTGTGAAACCGATTACCTTTGTATCGCCGGAGTAAATCGGATTAGTCCACATTTCACTTGCAATTGTATAGTGATTGTCCGTACTGTCAAGGATGCGACCTCCCCAAAGGTTGTCGATTGTAAAGTTCGTATCAAAAGACAGCTCCCAAGCCTCTATCGGTTCATCGGATGTGTTGGTAACAGAAAGCTCGGCTTTCATTCCCGTGTCCCACCGATCGACAACATTGAGGCTTGTTTCGTAACCGGATGCGACCTCAACCCTTTTTGAGCACAGCTCAAACTTCTCCGGTGCCGTCGGATCATTACCAAAGAGCGTGTATCCGAAGTTAATTGTTTGACCGGGAGCGATCTCGTAATTCCATCCGCCGTTTTTGATAACGTAATCCTCGCCTTGATTGTTATAAACCGAAGCGTTCCACAAACCGCTGATCTCGCCCTCGGCTTCATACTTGAACGCCCAGTTCAGAATAGAATCGCCACCCGTATTTGTTACCTTTACTTCCACAGACTGACTGTTATCCCATTCGTTCAGAACGGAATATTCCACATCGTATCCGTCGTAGGAGTATGTGGTTGCGCCCGTTTCGGCAAATGCGGGCATTTGCGACAGCATGGTTGCCGCCGTTGCCGCCGTTGCCGCAGCTGCTAAGCCGGATATAAGCCTTTTTAACCTTTGGTTGACCTTGACTTTCATACCTTCCTCGCTTTCTGCGTATATAGTGGTTCCAATGCAATGGTCGCACTACATATGCGCGTCATTTGATTTAAGTGTTACCTTCGACATTATAACACAAAAAACAACCCTATGCGAGAAGTTGCAGTGAAAGGTCAAGTTTTTGCAGAAAAAGGGAACCCTTCCAAAATTCGGCTCGACAATTTGTGCAATATAACTAACATGCGTGACAAGTCAATCCGTTTATTCATTATCCAATTCCGGTTTAACAAATAAGATTATATCAATTGAAAAAGTGTTATTGGCATGATCATCTTCCATATATCCATCGTATTTTTCTACCGTTTTTTTGATATTTTTTAAACCATAGCCGTGGTTTTCATTATCTTCTTTTGTGCTTACAATTTCACCGTTGACATATTTCACGGGAATGGCATAAGTGTTTTTTACGGATATGATCACTCGACCTCTGTCATAAACGACCTTTATATATAGATTTTTGTTTTCCGATACCGACTCCAATGCAGTCAGCGAGTTATCCAACAAATTGCCAAGAATGGTCACTAAATCTCTTACTTCAATATTTATCTTCGACGGAACGGAGATTTCCGTTTCAACGTTTATACCATCAACATCGGCATTTTTCAGCTTATAATTTACCAGGCTGTCTATGACCATATTTCCGCTGTTGCTGTAATATGTTTTAATTTCGATTTCCTCGGCGTATTTTCCAAGCTGAACGCTTGCCTCGCCGCACAGGTTCTTATCACACATTTCCTTGATAACAAATAGCTGATTCTTCATATCGTGCCGGAAAGCCCTGAGCTGCTCCGTAGACTCTTTCATCAGCTCGCATTGATTCAGATAATAGCTTTTTTCTTGCTTTAGCAGTACTTCGTTCATTCTGATCTGATACATTGATGACAGGGAATTATACATATAAATGCATATGAAATTCAACATCAATACTATTATAATTGACAGGCAAGCCTGCAGTTTATCGACCGTTCCCGACGCGATAAAATTAAATTCCATATACATCGTCGCTATTGGCACGAAGAACGTTACAAGCCACGAGGATATGCTGATAGGCATATCTTTCTTTAAATCCTTGAAATATGAAATTATCAAGGCGATAACATAAGTCGTAACTTTTATCATTGCCTGTCCGAAAACGCTGTTATAGCTTCCCTTATCAAAAATATCTATTTCATAATATCCGGTCGCGGCACAAATAAGAATCTCGCCCGCGAATATAATTATATATGAAAATGTAACACATAAAAATTTTTTATTCAGACTGGATTTGTAGTTTAAAGTTATTATTAACAGTGTTATAATATTTACACATAAGGTGATCCACGCT
>CAMWLH010000156.1 GCA_947175045.1 uncultured Clostridia bacterium
CCTTACGCACACCGCGACCGCCCACACCGTATACACCGCCAGGACTGCTCCGAGAGCTGAGCAGAGCCATATATGATACCCGCCGACCTTGGGCTTATAATTGACCACATAAGCCGAAAAAACGCCGTTAAGAAGCAACAGCAACGAGCACACAAGAGATATCAGACCGTGTTTTGACGCCCTTTTCTCCTCCCTATTTCCCATAATTCACCTCCATTGCAGCTGTTAAGTATTGTTCTCCAGCCCGAAAAGCCCGCGCATTTCCTCCATAAACGGCTCGCCGTAAAGCTTGGGGTAATACCCGAAAACCAGCGCGTAGAACTGCCCGTCGGAAAGCGCCTCAAACTCTCCGAAAAGAAAGCCAGGGTAGCTTTTCATCGCGTCGCACATTGAGCGCGCCTTTGCACCCTCTCCCGAAACAAGCTCGGCGCATATCCTGTCGTTGCCGTAAATTATTGCGGGGACGTGCTTCGCCGCCTTTTCAAAATCGTAATCCAGCACAGGATAAGCCGCCGAGAAATACCGCTTTACCAAAGGATAAAACTGCTTGTTCTTTGACTTTATTTCTCTTTTAAGCGTTCCCATCAGCCTGCCGAGGGGCTTTTCCGTATTATTGCAGTGGGACAGCGCCGCCGACAGACTGTCTAAAAGCGCCAGCTCGTTAAGCGGCAGCTCTCCTTTAAGCAGCTCGGAGTAGGCAGTTTTGGATATGAGCAAAACGCGCCCAAGCGCGTTTTTTTCAGACATTGACACAATAATCACCCCGCTTAAAATCAACACAAAAGGTATAAATCCCTCACTTAATTTCAATTTGTATTATATCAGGAACTTGGCTTCCTGCCGCTCAATCGGCGTATTCTTGAATATACAAACGCCATAGCAACCAGCAGAAGCTCGGGGATAGTCTGCCACAATCTGGAAACCACCGATATAACCATAGCGTCGCTCTGCGGCATTATGAGCATAAGACCCGCCACGATTATGCCCTCTCTTACGCCCAGCCCCGAAGGAGCGAATATTGCCAGAATACCCATGATAGCCGAAACGCCCCATATCCCCGCGCAGTACAGCAGCTGCGACCACTCCGCGGCGGGATATATGGATTTTGTCAGAATAAAAAATCCGAAGCCCACGATAAGCCAGTTGCCGATAAACAGAAGCACTACCTTTAACATCTGAGAATATTTCATGGGTATTTCAAGATTTTTCTTGAAAATTTTCCCGATAAGCCGCAGTACAAAATTGATTATTTTTGGGTGAATACACACGAAAAACGCGGCTATAAGCAGCAGCGTGAGCCACTTGTAGTTTTCCAGCAGCTCATTAGGGAAAAAGAACAGCGAAACGATAAACAGCATTGCCGCTCCCAGCAGCGTGCAGACGTTCTCGATAAAAAAGCAGACCGTTACCTTGGAAAGCGGCGCTTCCTCCTCTTTATAATAGGTAAGCCTTGCGGCAAGCATGAATACCTTTCCCGGGATATATTTGCCGAGTATGGAGTAAAGATAGCTTGTGACCGCCTTTTCGTATCTTATGGAACAGCCGTTTATTTTGGTGATGTAGTGCCACAGCGACGCAAGGGTTATCTTGTAGACGAAATAAAACAGCATTGACACGATGAAAATCCCTATATTAACGCTCATTATTTTTTCGGAGAACTCATCCCAGTTTTTCCAGAAATACCACGCCAGAAAAACGACGACCAGAACCCCGAAAATTATTTTCAGGGCTTTAAGCAGTTTGTCCTTGTTTATTTTGATCTTCATCTTTCCCTCTTATTTCGATTTGAATTTTTCCGCACCGCATATTCCAACGCTTTGCGTTGGAATATGCTATCTCGCCGCAAAAGCTCCGTTCCGCTTATGCTACACTGCGCTTTCGCAGCGGCTTGCGGAAAAATTCCTGCGTGGGCGTTACGTTGCTTTCGTCTTACAGTCGAATCAGCATTATATATTCCTCTTCGTTTTCGTCAATTATCTCAAATCCCGCTTTTAAGTACAGCTTCAGAGCGTAGTTTGCTTTTTGCACCGCCAGAGATGCTCTCTTATATCCGTTCTCCTTAAGCACATCAAGCATTGCGCTCATCAAAGCCGTTCCTATACCGATACCGCGGTACTCCTTATATAAAGATATCGCGAAAGAGGGCGTATCGTCGTCAATGTGACCGTAATCGTTCATTACGCGCACCCAGACCGCTCCGACGACCTTTCCCTCCGCCTCGGCAACAAGCGCTGTGTCATGGGGCTGTTCGCCAAAGCCTTTAACGTAGACCGAAAGCTCGGGGGAATTTATTATAGATTTTGGAGGAGGGGTAACTCCATCGGGAATAAATATCGCTTCGTACAAGAAATCATTCAACAAAGGGTATTCCGATTTGTAAATTTGTCTTATAGTATAATTCATTTTACCCTCCATCATGGTTTCAGTGTAACTCCACGACCCTTAGGCAGCCTCCATCGGTAAAGCCGAGGTTTTCAAGCGTTTTAGCCCGCTCTTCCTCCGCCGCCGCGTAAAAGCGGCTTACACCGCGAAAATCTTGTATCTTGCGCAGCTTGTTCAAAAGCTGCCGCGCGTATCCCTTATGCCGCTCTTCGGGTATCACCCAAAGCTCCGATAAACGGTATATCTCACCTTCATCGGTTTTTTCAACATTTCCGAGCACCGCTCCGACGGGAAAATTACCCCTCCAGACCGCAAGACCGTAAAATCCCGGGGTGCGGTACAGATCTCCGAAGCGCAACAAAACCGCGGTTCTGTCCCGCTTGAAAACGCGGCAGAATGAATCCGCCAGCGCCGCGAGGTCGCAGTACAATACATGGTCGATGGTATCGCGGCGCTCGTATTTCGTGGAAGACGGTTCGATTTTTTCCAACGGCTCGAAACCGCCGCTTATCAGACATTCGTCCAGAATATCCCAGAATTTCTCGAATGCGGAGCGCTCATCAAGCTCATGCTTAAGAATAATATTGCGCCAGCCCATCACCGAGGAGCTTTCGCCGTAATATTTCGCGGTAAAATCATGAAATTCACGAGGTATTATGCAGACCTTGTCACCATCACCGTAAATAAGGGGAAAGGCTTGCATTCCATAAACAAACAGCTGCAGCTCCGTTATCATTCCGTCGTGACCCGTATACATACCGGGGCGCGCTTTGAAGCAACTTAAAAACTTCCTCACCTCGGGCGTGATATCCTCCATATAATACCTCCGCAATTATCCGTCAGAAACTCAGCAGCACCCTGATAAAGCACATATAATAATACACCAGCCATGTCGGCAGCTTTTCCACCTTTTCGGGGTGCTCCGCGCTGTACCGCATATTCCTTGCCGCCAGCTTGTAGGCGAGCTTGTGGTTCCATTTGCATACGCTGTCTATATCCACGTTCAGCACCTTGCCCTCATCGGCAAAGGCTCTCCACTTGGCTTTCGCGCAGTTCCACTTGAAGACAAGCGCACGCTTCTGGCTGCGCAGGATATGCTCGTCGTCTATCCTGTCGTCTACGATAACACCAGCCTTTACCGCGGAGCGGTACATTCTCAGCGCATTTTCCGTGCGTATAATGCAGCTTGTGTGCTTGATGGGATTTTTCTTCATTTCCTTAAGCCATATATCACCGAAGCTGATATCCGCTTCATACCCGAACTGATCCTGGCACACCATGCAGCTGCCTCGGCTGAAAAAGTAGGCGTTCTTATATGCGCAGATGGTTTTGGAATAGGACAGAGTTTTCTCGCTGCCGTCCTCATACTGCACCGTTGAAAGTCCACGCCAGTGACCGCGGCGGTAATAGATACGCTTTGCTCCCTCGAGCGATATGCCCGCCTTGTGAAGAGGAACCAGCGTCGCGTTTTCGTGGTGACTTCCGCTGCAATACAAGCCCAGCTTTAGCACCACCTTTTTTTGCAGCTCGGGGCGGTTTTCCAGCATCTTCGCAAAAGCCCTCATCTGACATGGGACAAGCACCACGGCAAGCCTGCCCTTGAACTTCTCCAGCATATCGACGTGCTTCATAAGCGGCATATGCATATATACCGACGAGGAGCACTCCCGAAGCTGCTCGGGGGTGGTGGCGATAAAAGTCTTATAGCCGAGCTTTCCGTCCTTTATCTCGCTGCGGGTGACCCACGCGCCGTCTATACGCTTGGTTTTCAGCAGATGGCACAGAAGCGCGGTTATCATACCGCCCGACGCGGCGTTCGCGCGTATTTTCTCGTCGGCGGCATAACCCATGCGGCAGCAGATATGCTCTCCGATATATTTTTCGGGATCGTTGAAATCCAGCAGCTTCACCTTGTCCGGCACATACAGCAGCACGTCGATATAATCCGCGATAAGCCGTATATTTTCAAGGGAGCTCTCTTTTACTCTCGGTAGATTTTCGGCTATTTTAGCCTTTACGTCTTCGCTTTGTTCCATAAGCCCGAGGAATCTCTCCCACAGGGTATCGCAGTTAAGCTCGGAGAAATCCATAGCGTACTCCCCCAGCTCAAACATATCGAGAACCTCTTTATACTTATGCGACCAGCCCAGCAACAGTGTCGGAACTCCCTTTTCCAAAGCGCCTATCATAGCGTGGAATCTCGAAGCCACCAGCGCCTCGCACCGTGCAAGCAGCTCGCGTATCTCCTCGGGAGCCATCTCGCGCGGATACCACCGCACCTTTGACCTGTCCTTTACGCTCTCGTAGACCTCCGTGCAGATCATCAGGTCGTTGTTGCGCGGCTTGTCGCTGCCCTCGCGTGCGGCGTTGGCGATTATCAGCACATTGTAGTCCTTAGCGTTAAGGCGGTTTATGAAATCCGTCATGATCCCCTTGTAGTCAATACCCAGCTTGCGGCACTTTTTCTGCACCACGCTCGATATCGAAACGGCAATAACCGGCTTCTTGTAAAAATTCGTCTTGGAGCACAGGCGCTTCACCTGTGCCGCCCAGTATTCGCTGTCGGGCATGGTGAACGCTCCGTCGGCGCACAGCTTCACGTTTTTTGTCACGCCGATCTCTTTCAAATTTTCAAGAGTGATCTCTCCCCTTGCGCATATCAGCTTCATCTTGGGGAGTATCCACTTCGCCAGAAATCTGTTCCACGAGCTATTGAAAGACCCCATCGCCTGCGAATACTTCACCACGGGAACTCCGCACAGCATAGGCACCGCCGCGCACACGAACGCATAGGTATTCATCACAAATCCCCTGCTGTCCACGAAGGATATTCCCGCCTCGTCTATAACGATATCACACTGCGAATACGCCTTGATGATCTTGTCCTTTTTCAGCAGCTTCCGCAAAAACGGCAGCCCCTTATACAGTATCGCCAACGGAAAGGTGAGAAACAGCAGCCGCTCGGGCTTGGCGTTTACCACCTTTATATCATATCTCTCCGGCATTTCCGCTATCAGCTTCCTATCCGCCTTTGGATAAGTCGACATCAGATAAAAATTGATACGCTCCCCGTAGCGCTCCTTAAGCTGTTTTATGCTGCTTTGCAGCATTGCCGCAGCTCCCTTGTTTCCGCTGAAGCTGGCGGCGGTTATTGCGATATTGATAGACTTCATGGATCCCTCTTATTATAAAAAATTTTTCGCACCGCGCAAACGACGCTCTGCGTCGTTTGCGCTAGCCTCTCTGTAAAAGCTCCGCTCCACTTCATTCCGCTGC
>CAMWLH010000157.1 GCA_947175045.1 uncultured Clostridia bacterium
TCAAATTGTACGTTGTCTCAATTTACAACAATAAAGCCACCGGCACCGGCGGCATGGGCGGCGGTGTATATGTTGTCACTTCCGGAACATTTACAATGTACGGCGGCACAATTTCCGGCAATACTGCCACCAACGGCGGCGGTGTATATGTTAACGATTACGGAACATTCACAATGAAAGACGGCACAATTTCCGGCAATACTGCCACCACCTCCGGCGGCGGTGTGTATTTTTCTGAGGGTACATTCACAATGAGTGGCGGCACGATCGCCGGCAATACTGCCGGCGATGAAGGCGGCGGTGTGCGTCTTTTTGATACAGCAACGCTTAACGGTAAAGTTAACATCACGGGAAATAAAAAATCCGACGAAGTCTCGGATAATTTATTTCTTTCTAGCGGTAATACCATCACTATAGAAACAGGTTTTTCAACGGATTCCATGATAGGCGTTACCACCAAAACGGCACCCACTGACTGCTCGTCGGGTACTGTTGCTGTAACAGGTGAAGTCACCACTGATATAAGCGGCAGCTTTATACCGGACGTGGACGGGCAGGCAGTCGTTTATAAGGACAAAACGGTGCAGTTGGCGCTGCATTCTTATGGTGATGAATGGTCGTCGGACGACACAAACCATTGGCAGGAGTGTACCTCTTGCGGCGACAAAACGGACGAAGCCGAGCATACTTTTGCGGATAAAAGCGACGAGACAAACCATTGGCAGGAGTGCTCC
This sequence comes from uncultured Clostridia bacterium, assembly GCA_947175045.1. GTDB lineage: Bacteria > Bacillota > Clostridia > Oscillospirales > Ruminococcaceae > CAG-115. The sequence continues at coordinate 735 of CAMWLH010000157.1, forward strand.
GAGTGCGGCTATAAAAAAGACATAACCGAACATTCGTGGGGCGATTGGTCGCTGACAACAGAACCCACCCTTACAACAACAGGCGAGGCGGAGCGCGAATGCTCCTTCGGCGAAAAGCAGACTAAAACGGACGTTCCCGTGCTGACAGATACCACGGTATGGACAAAGGGCAACCGCACAGACCCGACCTTGAACGGTGCGGGTAGCGAGGAATACACAAGCGAATACGGCACGGTTACAATAACCATTCCCGCCCTGACAGATACTACCGTGTGGACAAAGGTTGATGATAAGCACATTGAACCCACAGAGGAAACAGACGGCAAGGACGTTTACACAAGCACCGATTATGGCGAGGTCACCGTTATTCTGCCATCACTCGAACATACCCACGAATGGGGCGAGTGGGCAATAACCACAAAGCCTACCCTTACGACAACGGGCACGGCGGAGCGCGTTTGTACTAAAAACGACACGCATATAGATACAACAACGCTGCCCGTTCTGACAGATACTTCCGTGTGGACAAAAGACGATACAAAGCACGTTGAACCCACAGAGGAAACAGACGGCAGGGACGTATATACAAGCGAGTATGGTGAAGTTACGGTAGTTCTGACTTCACTCGGACATACCCACAAATGGGGCGAGTGGACAATAACCACAGAGCCTACCCTTACTACAATGGGCGCGGCGGAGCGCGAATGCTCCTGCGGCGAAACGCAGATTAAAACGGACGTTCCCGCGCTGACAGATACTTCCGTGTGGACAAAAGACGATACAAAGCACGTTGAACCCACAGAGGAAACAGACGGCAGGGACGTATATACAAGCGAGTATGGTGAAGTTACGGTAGTTCTGACTTCACTCGGACATACCCACAAATGGGGCGGGTGGACAATAACCATAGAGCCTACCCTTACTGCAACGGGCGCGGCACACCGTGTTTGCACTGAAAACGATACGCATATAGATACAATAACGCTGCCCGCACTGACAGATACTTCAGTGTGGACAAAGGTTGATGATAAGCATGTTGACCCGACCGAGGATACTGACGGCAGGGATGTATATACAAGCGAGTACGGCGAGGTCACCGTTGTGCTTGATAAATCGTCGCACACGCACAAGTTCCCCCTTACCTATGTTCCCGAGGTAAAGCCAACGGAGGATAAAGAGGGCGTTAAGGAGCATTGGCACTGTGATGACTGCGGCAAGGATTTCGCGGACGAGAACGGTACAAAAGAAGTGACCGCGGACGATCTGAGAATAGGTAAGATTCAAACGGAGGTTCAAGCTCCCGTGAATGTCGAGATCGCCACTCCCATAGAGGAGCTTATCACGGCGGCTCTGACCGAGGAGGAACAGCAAAAAATAACGGAAGGCACGGATATCAAGATAATCCTTAAGGTCGAGAATGTAACGGAAAGTGTTCCTGCCGAGGATAAGGGAAAGGTCGAAACGGAGATAAACGGACTTTCCGATTATAAACTCGGACAATATCTTGACATTACTCTGCTGAAAAAGATTGGCGAGGAGCAGGAACAGAAAATCACCATGACAAATGCTCCGATCAAGATCACATTTGAGATACCCGAAGGTCTTCGCGGAAAAGCGGAATATTCTGTAATTCGCGTTCACGGCGGTACAGCAACGGTTCTTCGCGATTTGGACAGCGATCCCAACACCGTAACGATCGAGACCGACAAATTCTCGACCTACGCGCTGACCTATAAAGAGAAAACTACAACATCTAATCCGAGCGGAGGCAATTCAAACGGCGGAAACTCGGGCGGCAGCAGACCAAGCGGAGGAAACTCCGGCGGCAGTTCCAATACCTCAACCTCCACGCCGACCGAGAGCGATAATTCCGATGATATATCAAGTGACGATGATATCCCGTCGAGCGATGACAACTCGGATATCACATCAGGAGAAAGCGAGCCAACAGAGGAGGATAATTCTGACGCTGCATCAAGCGACGACGGCAGCATCACGTCCGGCGATGACGGCGGCGCCGTTTCAAGCGATGACAGCGACACCAAATCAAGCGATACCGATACTTCAAACGATGGTGTTTCTTCAAGTGATGAAAACCTTCACGCTGTAAGCGAGACCGGCTCGTCCGAGAATAACGGCAATCCATCAACGGGAATAGCAGTATCGCTTATCCCGTTAGTAACAGCGGCAGCCATCTTGACGGTTGCCATAAAGCTCAAAAAGAAATAGATGAGTGCTCAATAAAAACTGCAGCGCTGACGGGATAATTTGTCCCGTCAGCGTTTTATGCTTCAAGAATTGAGCCGAAAAAAATGAAAGATATACCCGATTATAAGCAATTATGGCGGCGACCGCCTTGTTTTTTGCTTTTCACGATAAAAAAAATTTAAATATTCTCGCCCAAGAAAACTCTAAGCTGATATTTCCACTGTAAAATGCCTGATACCACTATTTGATGCACCGTGAATTTCGGTCGGACGTTGTATTCCGTCTCGGCAATTTTCAGAAGTTCGGTCAGCTTATCTGCTCTTTCTTGTTCGGTACAATCCGTACAGAGATAATCCCCTGTCGGAAGTGTTACAAGTCCGTCAATTTGATCGTATTTAAAACATATGGCAAACCTGTCTTTATACAGATTAAAATTTCAAAGACGGAGGAGATACGCGAGGTGTTTGAGCCGCTTAATATGCTTGCTAAATAAAAGCTTTCGGATATCCTTTGCTATTCTTTACTGTTCGGAAGAACTATCCGCAGCTTGAACCATTCCTCCGTAATATCATAGTCGAGAACGGCATTGTTTTTCTGTGCAAAAGCGGAAATGCTTCTTGTACCTATTCCGTGACCGCTTTCCTTTGAAACGGGAAGCCCGTCCTCATCAAAAGATACCATCCCCTCATAGTTGTTGGCGATCTCCACGATGTACTGCTTGTTTTCGGTGGTTCTGATACGCAGCCTCTTTTGTTTGCTAACGACCTTCGCACAGGCGTTCACGGCGTTATCGAGAGCGTTTGCGACTGCGGCGGTGAAGTCTATAATGTCAATGTCGATATTTTCTGGCATTGAGAAATGTACCTCCGTCATGATTCCCTTGCTTTCCGCGCATTCTATGTAATACGCTAAAATTGCGTTTGCGGTGGAGTTGGAGCAATAGGAAACCTTTTTGGCATCGTCAAGCTTCTGACCTATCGAGCCGATGTACTCCAGCGCGCCCGAAATATCTCCCTCCGTAAGCATATCCGATACAACGATATAATCATACCGCATATTATGTCTTAATATTTTGATCTGCTCCTCGGTTGAATTGATGGCTTCAAGCTGCTTTTGAAAGGATTCGCTTTGAGATAAAAGTATACCGTTTGTGTATTCGGAAAGCTGCAAGTTATACTGACTTAAAAGGCTGTGAAAAATTATCACATATACCAGCAGCATTACCGCCGTGACAGCGTAAATGTATAACGTTGCCACCGGCGATCTCGTATAATGCTCGGGATAAGTTCCTATCAGAAAAAGCAGGATCGTAAAGCCTATCGGCACAAAGGTAAGCGTCCGCCAGCTTTTGTCGGGGAGATAATCCAACAGCATAAACTTCCTTCTCAAAAGCTTATATTCGGCGAAAATACACAAAGCATAGCTGCCGAGCCTTATCAGCAGATCCACTATTTTTCCTCCGCCTAAAACGGTAACGGCGATAGTTTGTGAAACGGCAAGCATAACGGATATGCTCAGCTGCATGGTATAATTGAATATCGCCTGCCACGGTGAAAAGTTAGATATAAAATAAAGGATAAGCATGGCGGGAACGGACAGCGCGGGAATGCAGAGCCGAAGCGTAACGACTAAACCGAAAAGCTTCATTGCGGCAAATGTATAAATGCATACCCACAGCAGATATGACGCAAGCAGAATAATGATCTTCTTTGCTTTGCTTTGTATTTTCATGCAGGATGACATCATGGCAAGCGTTCCGGCCACAACGACCAATGCTTTTACCATATAATAAGCGATATCGTTTTCAAAGGTTATCACTGTACCCGCCTCCGTTCAACTCGTGGTCTATATATTTTTTCCTTGCCTCGGCATATTTTCTTGTGACCGGCAGAACCGTTCCGTCGGACATGACAAAGCCTACGGCGTTTACGGTTCTGATATGCTCCATATTTACAAGATAGCTGGCGGAGCTCTTTATAAAAGAACCGTTTTCGATATACTCCGATATCATGCTGTCAAATGTTCCGCGGAAGTAAATGCTTTCAAGGGTATAACCTCCCGCAAGACGATATATCATGCGGTGGTTGTAGTATTCGATGTAAATAATATCCTCGGCGCAGACCGAGGTCGTTCCCGCGGCGCACTTTATAACAAAACGCCGTTTCGGCTTTCTGATATTGGAAAAGCAGTCCGCAAGCTCTGCTGTGACTTTTTCCTTTTCGGCAGGCTTTATAAGGTAGGAGAACGCTTTTACCGAATAGGACTCCAGAGCGTAATCCTTTGACGTGGTGAGGAAAATTATATACGCCCCGGGATTTTTCCGTCTGAGGGTTTGTCCCAGCTCAATGCCGTTCATATCGGGCATGATTATATCCAGTATATAAATATCGGAGCCGGTTTCCTCTTGCTCGAGAAGCTCCCTGCCCGAGGAAAAGGCGCTGATTTTTGCGGGTATGTTATTTGACCCGACATAGTCGTTGATCATATCGCATATTTTTTCAAGCTCGGCGCTGTTGTCATCGCAGACGGAAATACGATACATCGGCAGATCCCCCCGTAAAAAAGCGGTTATTTATTATAATTATACTACATTTATCGGCATATTGCAAGCTGGGCTTATGTCAAATAAGTGATTTTTGCGTCAAATAAGTGATTCCTGTTGAAAACTTGACATAGATTTGCTAGAATATTAAA
>CAMWLH010000158.1 GCA_947175045.1 uncultured Clostridia bacterium
TTTATGAGCGTTGCTTTGCTAAGTGTTGAAGTGTCGCTCTATGTGAACGCCGCCCCGGATCAATAATAATTAGAAATTTTTTTCGCACCGGCGAACTTCGTTCGCCTACCGCGCTGTAAAAGCTCCGTTTCACTCCGCTTTCACAGCTTGTTGCGAAAAAATTTGCTGCGTGGGCGAAGTGTCGCTCTTTATGAGCGTTGCTTTGCTAAGTGTTGAAGTGTCGCTCTATGTGAACGCCGCCCGGATCAATAATAATAAAGCGCGGTATAATTGCTTTTTGTGGAAATATAATCCGCTATATCTGCCTTGTCCGAAGCGCCCGCGTAAAATGTGGAATCCAACAGATTATACCCGCTCTGCTTCAAAAACAGCTCGGGGGTTATCCAGCCCGTTTCCGTGGTGTAGACCTCGTTCCACGCGTGGTAAATATCCGGCGAAGCGTACCCTATCACCAATCTTGTCGGTATACCCTGTGCCCTTGTCATCGACGCGAACAGCGCCGAATAATCAAAGCATATCCCCTTCAAGCTCCTGAGCGTAGCGTCGGGATTTGGCACATAACCGCTCTGTACCGTAGCCGCAAGCTGCTTGTCATAAGTAACATTATCCGTGATATACTTGAATATCGCGGCTATCTTCTCGATAGTCCCGCTTGCGCCCGCACACACCTCCGCCGACTTCTTTACGGCGTTGGACTGCTGGTTGAAATCTATATAATAATTCGGGTACAGGAATGTCGCCACCTCGTCGCTGACGGTCACCGAGATCGTTTCATCAATGGGATTTGAGTAGAAATTGTCGTGATCGTGCTCCCACAGCCTGATGGTATACTCGCCGCTTCCGCACGACAGCGGGAAATATCTCACCGTGCCGTCCGCGGGCAGCATATAATCATAAGTTGTCCCGCATATTATCTGCAGCCGCACCTTGTCGCTGCTCCCGCCGTATTTCAGCGAAATATAGCCCAGCGAGGCGTTGCTGTAATCTATCACCGACCCTCCCGCGGTAAAGGTCTTTTCCCCGGGCGAGGAAACCTTTTTCACCTCGGGTATTATCACCTCGGCGGGCGGCTTGGGCGTAGTGGCGGCGGTCGTCGCCGTTGTTGCGGGAGGAGTTGACGCGAGCGGCGGGTCGGGCTCTGCGGGTATGCTCATCTCCGTCGTCTGCGGGGCGGAGCTTATCGAGCTCGTGTCCGCGGGAGCGCTCTCCGTTTCGGGCGGCTCGACGCTATCCAAGGTATCCGCACTCTCAGAGCTCTCGGCGGTATTACTTGACGGCGTGTCATCCGACCCATTGCCGTCCTCCGACTCCGCCGTGACCGCCGACGAGGCATCGCCACTTTCGCCTCCGACCGTAACCTCAACGCTCCCGACCGACGGCGTAATATCGGGCGCCGAACTGCCGTGGCTCTCCGTGCTGTCACGGCAGCCCGCAAGCAGCATCGCAGCCGCAAGCAGCGCACTCAAAAATATGCGGCGCTTTAATGCCCTATCCGATCGTGATCGCATAGCCACCACTATCCTTTCCCTAAAATTTTTCCCCAAACAGACTATAAGTCTGTATAAATCGTTTGTTTCGGCTGTAATGCCGTTAAGTTATGTTGACGGGGAGCAAATGATTTAAAAGAATTTCAAAATTTCCGCAAGCACGTTCCGCTCGCTGCGTTCGCTCCACGCGATTGCGGAAACCGGTCGGAATTTTCTCCGAAAATTCCGACACTTTTTGAAATTCCGATGCGTGGTCACGCGGGCGCGCGGGCGTTATACTGCTCTTTGCGAGCGCGCCTTTGGTTTCCCGAGATTCGGGTAGCTTTGAGCTAATCCCTTGCTTCCTCGATACGCAGATTTCTCAGCATTATATAATTCTCGTCCGCGCGGTCATAAATGCGTCTGGTCGAGCCGCGGATTATCTCCGAAATGCACTCGCCCGCCTCGCGGTAAAATTCGTCCTCATAATTCACAATGCCCGCGCCGCCCCTCGGACAGTCGTCCGAAGCAAGAAAATGCCGCGAGATATCAATAACAAAACAGCCCGTTATACCCACAAACCGCTCTTCGCAAAGCGAGATCAGCTTTTTGCGGATATCGTACATTCCGTCGTCCTCAAGCTCCTTTGTATTGCCATCGTGGGTGAGATAGGTCTTTTTCGGCTCCGCCTTTATCAGTATGATATTTTTGCCGTATTTCTCGCCCATCAGCTTTGCGAAGCGGCTCACCGCGTCGTAGCAGTACTTCATGTTTCTCTTTTCAAATATATAACCCTCGCTGCACTCCGCCGCGATACCTTTATAAAATCCCGTTTTGGTTATAAATTCGTCCGTTTCAAACAGCGCGCCCTTATACTCCGCCACCTTGCAGATAATATCATAGAAATCCGCAACCAGCCACTTGGAATCCGCCGCGGCGATAGCTCCCATGCCGCTGCGCCGCAGAGCCTCCGTGATGGTCTTCTGCCGCCATCTGTTGTTGCCGTATTCCGACACCGCCTCGGGAAGCTCCACGTTCACGGGCGGCTCAAAGGCGAGCGCCTGGCACTGTCGGAAGATATATTTACCGACATATACCCCTTTGCTTCTTCCCACACACTCCCTTGAAACGCCGCTGCCCCAGATGTCCACCATGGCGTTTGCCAGCGTCGTTACATAATGCTTGAGTTGCGGAGTTCCCCTTAACAGAAACGCCAGCTCCGCGCTGTTTTCGTCCACGGGCGCGTTTATCTCCTTTGAGAGCAGCCGCGCCATTCGCGTGAGTATATTGAATTTGCGCCTGAACGCAAGCTCGTAGAAATCATAGGGTCCGGTCAGATTTCCCTCAAGAACGGCGTAGATCAGCTCCGCCGCTTCTATAAGCTCCTCCGCGCCCTTGTCTCCCGCGAAGAAATGTCTCACCGCCATCAAGTCCGACCTGCCCGCGTTTTTCAGCTTAAGCAGCCGCGAGCTGTTCTCCGCGGTGAAATCCCTGCTCGAATAGGCAATTATATTATCCGCCGCGCAGCTCATATCCAGCAGCCATTTCTGACAGCCGCGCTTGGTCATGCTGTCGTAGTATTTTATTACGCGCTCCAGCCACAGGCGGGTGTCGGCTGTTCTCACGCAGTTTCTGCCCTCGTCGTTTATCATGGCGGTCGCCGCGTTGAAGCAGTCTATGAAATACTCCCGCTCATAGGCGGAGGGTGCGCTGTTCGTGCTGAAATAGGGCGCTGAGATATCCACTATAAGCGGCTTTACCAGCCCGATAAAGTATTCCTCCATGCGGCGCATACGCTCGTTCAGCTCCGCTCTGGAAGCTCCGTCGCGCAGCGTCGTCCCGCGCGCGTATCTGTTCGGGAAGCGGTGACGGAAAAGTATCACCCTGCTGCCGGGAACTGCCGCCAGCACCGCTGCCGCGTACTCCGATATCTTCTCCTTCCAAAGGCTCTCGCTTACGGAATCGGCGGTCAGCCGTTCAAACTCCTCCTTATGCGCCGTGTAGAATTTTGAGCGCAGAAAGCGCTTTGTGCCGGTGAAATAGTTCTCGCCCCGCTTGTAGACCGAGACTCCCGCCGCGGTGTAAAAATCGACCGCGATATAATCCGGCTTTGCCTCGATAAACAGCGATGGCAGCAGCTTTCCCAGGTCAACCCGCAGAGTCTCGTTTCCCGTTTCGGGAACGTCGTAATCGGGCGTTCCGCAGGCGCTCAGCGGGGAGATGAGCACTCCCCTTGTATCGGTTCTCAATCCGCGTCCCGCGGCGAAAATCGAGGTCAATATCGGCGAGCCGCTGAGGAACACCAGCGGACGGTAGCTGAAATGGCTGATTTCCTTTCCCAGCGCGGCTTTGGTACGCCCGAAGGACTCCCGCGCCGCAAAGCTGTGTGGCGGGAACGCAGGCTGAACGCATACTCCGAACTCCCTGTTCTCGCAAACGCAGGGTATATATGACAGCCTTGACCGCACCTTGCCCTCGCCGTCCCGCGAGATATCCACGCGGAGTATCACGCTGTCGCGGTTTTCCGTCAGCTCATACATGGACGTGAGGAAATTTCCCAGCGAATAGGCGCACGCCACCCTTTTCCCCGCGGAATTTGTAATATACTCAAAGCGCTGTATCACATGGGGGTGAGAGCCTATTATGAGATCGACCCCCGCGTCAGCCATAAACCTTGCCTCTTCGGTCTGAGCCCTGCGCACCGCCGCGGAGTTCATAGCTCCCCAATGCATATATGCCACGATATATTCCGCGCCCATTCTCAAAGCGGCGTTTACTCTCTGGAGAAAGTCCTCCCTGTCGTACCGCCCGATGAGCACGCCGCTCCCCGCGAAAAACTGGTCGTCCAGCCCGTTAGATATCATGGAGTAGCACAGGAACGCCACTCTCATTCCTCTTATGTCCACCAGCACGGGGTTATTGCCCAGCGTGCCGAGATTGCGCACTCCGAGCCGCTTTATCTCCGCAACGGTAGCCTCAAGCCCCTTCTTGCCCGTGTCACAGTTGTGATTGCTCGCGGTCACCAGCGCGTCAAAGCCCGCATCGGCTACCGCCGCCAGAAAGGACGACGGCGCATTGCAGTTGCTGGGACCCTCGGGCAGGCGGCGCTCCTCGCACTGATAGGGCGCTCCGTCGTAGCAGGTGGTCTCCAGCACTCCTGCCGCAAAATCCGCCTCGGCAAGGGTGGACTTTATCTGCGAAAAGCTGTTGTGGAAATCGTACCCGTACCTCTCCACCGCCCGCTGCTGTCCCAGCGAGCACATAATATCCCCCGTAAACATCATTACCGCCTTGTTTACCCCGCGTTTAACGCTGCGGTCAACGGCGATCCTCGTCCTGAATTCCTCGCCCTCGGCGCTGATCACTATATTCGTTTCGCCCGAGCCGACGGCTATCACCGCTCCCGACGGATCCACCTGCGCTACGGCGGCGTTTTCCGAACGAAAAGAAGCCTTGGGGGTCTTATTGAGGACCTCCCACACTATCTGCGCGGTCTGCCCCGTTTCAAGGCAGATAACATTCTGCGCCTTAAGATGCTCGCTTATGGGAACAAAGGACACCTTGCCGCTCTCGGCGCTCAAAATCTCCCTGTTATTTTCGATCCTGAAGGCTCTTACGCTCACCATGTACTCCCTGCCGTTTTTGAATCCCGGCATGGTCTTGCAGCACTTCTCCGCGTAGCGCACCTTAAAACACTTCTCCGGCTCCTCCGCGTCGTAATAGCTCAGCTTGTAACCGTCCGCGCCGGGCACCTCGTTCCATTTCGCGGCGACCGCCCCGTCGGAGGGCTGTACGATAAGCCCGCGGGGAGCTTCGGGTCTTTTTTTGCTCATAATTCATTCCCCTTTGGTTGCTCTTGGCTAATTATTTTAATTTGAATTTTCCGCTTTCACGGAGGGGTTCTGTCAATCTTGAACGCCCCTTTTATGCTTTTAAGTTTATGATGACGATGAGTAAATGATTTAAAAGATTTTCAAAATTTCCGCAAGCACGTTCCGCTCGCTGCGTTCGCTCCACGCGATTGCGGAAACCAATTGGAATTTGCTTCGCAAATTCCGACTCTTTCGGTCAATCTTGAACGACCCGTTTATGCTTTTAAGTTTATGATGACGAGGAGCAAATGATTTAAAAGAATTTCAAAATTTCCGCAAGCACGTTCCGCTCGCTG
>CAMWLH010000159.1 GCA_947175045.1 uncultured Clostridia bacterium
CAGCTCTCGGAGCAGTCCTGGCGGTGTATACGGTGTGGGCGGTCGCGGTGTGCGGAAGGCTGCTGAAAAACGGCGGGTGCGGCAGGGGATTGACTGTAGCCGTAATGACACTCGCGGTTCTGATGGGAATAATGTGGACTTATACGGCGATCCCCTATTACAAGGACATCATAGGCGGCAGCACAACGGTGACCACGGATAGATTTCTGGTGGTATTCGATGAGCTGTATTTTCTTGATAACAATGGCGATAAAGTAAGTCTTACCATACCTAATGATACGGCAAACGAATTGTGGTCAAAAGAGAATTACGAATACGACTATGAGAATAATCTGCTTAAATACTATGATAAAATGACCGCGGTTTATTTTCCTGAGAGCGGGGTGATAATAAGCGTTTCGGCGGAGGGATAAAATGAACATAACCTTTGACAAAAGAATTGAATTGCTGTTAGGCTTGCAGTATTGCGTGGAGCGCGACGAGCCCGGCAGGATATATCCCGATGGAAAATTCTTTTATGATACCCTGCCGTCTTATTGTGAGGAGTTCTATGAGCGGTACGAAAAAGCGGCGGACAGGGAATTTAAAGAGTATATCGCGGCGGGCGGACTGGATACTTATAACCGAACGATAGAGATAGCGTTTGCGTTAGATGAGAGCTATCATATCCGTGACACTGAGGAGATTGCGCACATAGAAAAGCGAACGCCGCAGTTTAATAAAGGCTTTTTGGAGGAGAAGCTGCGCGAATTTGTGAAAGCGTCGGATTTTGAGAGTTTTTGGGAAAGCAAAAGAGAGCTCCTTGACCGTGCCGCGGAGGCATACAGGACGGCGCTTTGCACCAAAGCCGAATTTGACGAGCGGACGTTCTTTGACTTTTACGGATATGAGTTGGGCAAACTGCGGGTGATTTTATATAATTATGCTTTGGGCGGTTATGGCATGAAATCCGGAAAATTTGTCGTAACGCTTCAGGGATTCCGCAATGCCGGAGAAAACGAAAATAATATTAAGGTTAAAAGCAGCTGTATCATTACTTGTCTGCATGAATTTTCTCACCCGTATATGAACCCGCTGGGAGAGAAATATTTCGCAAATGCCGATCTGACGGATTTCTACCGGCAGGCTAAGGAAAATGGTCTGGATTCATGCTATAATAATCCCGTTGTATTGATAAACGAATATATGGTCAGAGCGGTGCAGTTTTATTTGGGAAGAAAATATCTGGATCCCGAAGATATCGTGCCTATGGTGGAATGGCATAAGACAGGGATGGGCTATTGCCATATAGAGGAGGTAATGGCACTGTTTGATCTGCGGGCGAAGTATAGGTCTTTTGAAGAATTTTATAAAAATGAAGTTGTCGGGTATTTCGCAAAATTCGGTCGGATATAGACGGAATATATTATTTTTGGAGATGAAAATGACGTTTTTTGAACAAAGTGACATTGTATGCCGGCAGCGGCAAGTCTACCTTGGCAAAATCACTGCAAGAATACATTAAAGGCGGCATAAAAGAGGAATATGAAATTATTTCCATTGATGATCTTTTTAATATGACCGTTGCCGAGGAGGGTGGCTATGCTATATTGAGTAGATGACCACAAAAAAGATAAAAAACCGCATACTTGAGTGTTATAATTTTAATTGCACAGCCATTTATAAATCGGCAATTTGTGAGGTGAGATTAGGTGAAAAGCGTAAAGAGAAAATCAATAGGAACTCATTTTTCAATGTGTGTTCAACCTGCTTTTATCGTTGGTACGAACAATGAAGATGGAACATATAATTTTGCTCCGATTACGTGGGTTAGTGTTACAAGCGAGAAAGAGGACGATTATTTGTTGACTGTCAGTATGTTTGGCACTAAAAGGACTAAGCAGAATGTAATCAGAACCGGTATTTTAAGTGTTAATCTTGTCAGCACTGATATGCTTGAACTTATGGACTATTTTGGCACACATCACGCAAAAGACGGAAAGAAAGATGGAATTTCGTATGATGTATGCAGGGGAGATGCTGTAGATGTTCCTATTTTAGATGAGAGTCGGTGGGTATATGAATGTGAAGTAGTTCGCTCTGTTGAAACGGGAGAGTCGACTACCTTTTTTTGCAGAATAAAGAATATCCAAATAGATGAACAGCTTGAATATGTGAATACTTTTGATGTAAATCTTACGGAATTAGAACCTGTGATTTATTCCGGAATGTATCATAGTATAGGAAAACTACTTGGTAAGATAGGGGACTTCACGGAATAGATAAATCCCAATAGTCTTAAAGGCTTGTCTGTAAAGCCGTATATAACATGATTTTTTCGGCTTTGATGCGTAACATTTGTATAGAACGTTGTGTTCTTGCCCACCTGCTGTGAATCCGCTTTATAAATTTTTGTTTATCAGCCAAGTAAACGCGGTTATTAGATAACCACTTGACATTTTGCGGAAAAGGTGTATAATATAAGATGTATTATGGCGCAGTGTGCGCCTATTCTAAATGAACAAAGGACGGAAAAGCTATGAAATGGACAGGCTTGAATGAGCTTCGTGAAAGCTATCTTAAATTTTTTGAATCGAAAGGACATCTGCGTATGGCGAGCGCGCCGCTTGTGCCGCCGCCCGACGATAACTCCATACTGCTGATAAACGCGGGCATGACCCCGCTGAAAAAATTTTTTCAGGGCATTGAAGAGCCGCCGCGCCACCGCGTGACCACCTGCCAGAAGTGCATTCGCACTCCCGATATCGAGAACGTGGGCAAAACCGCACGTCACGGCACTTATTTTGAAATGCTCGGCAACTTCTCTTTCGGCGATTACTTCAAGCATGAGGCTATCGCATGGGCTTGGGAGTATCTCACAAAGGTGCTGGAAATACCCGCTGAAAAGCTCTGGATAACCATCTACGAGGAGGACGACGAGGCAGGCGATATCTGGGCGAACGAGATAGGTGTGCCCCGCGACAGAATTATTAAGCTGGGGAAAGCGGATAATTTCTGGGAGCACGGCAGCGGTCCCTGCGGTCCCTGCTCGGAAATCCACTTTGACCGCGGCGAAAAGTACGGTCCTCTGGAGAGCTTTGAACAGGCGGAGGACTGCGACCGCATTATCGAGATATGGAACAACGTTTTCACCCAGTTCGACAACGACGGAAAAGGGAACTACACCCAGCTTGCCACAAAGAATATCGACACGGGAATGGGTCTGGAGCGCCTTGCCTGCGTAATGCAGGACGTGGACAACCTTTTCGAGGTGGACACGGTTCAGAATATAATGAAGCGTATATGCTCCATTATCGGCGTTGAGTATAAGTCCGATGAGAAAAAGGACGTTTCAATACGCGTTATCACCGACCATATCCGCTCCACTACCTTTATGGTGGGCGACGGCATTCTCCCGTCAAACGAGGGTCGCGGCTACGTTCTGCGCAGACTGCTTAGAAGAGCTGCCCGCCACGGCAGACTGCTCGGCTATAACAAGCCTTTCCTGCATGAGGTGTGCGATACGGTCATTGACGAAAATCTTTCCGCTTATCCCGAGCTTGGCGAAAAGCGGGCGTATATCAAAAAGGTCATTCAGACCGAGGAGGAGAGCTTTGCCAAGACGGTCGATAAGGGCACGGAGATACTCTCCGAGATGATAGAAGAGCTTCGCAAAGACGGTAAAACCATTCTCGCGGGCGAAGACGTTTTCAAGCTGCACGACACATACGGATTCCCCATCGACCTTACAAAGGAGATACTCCACGAAAATGGATTTGAAGCGGACGAAGCGGGCTTCCACGAGTGCATGAAGGTTCAGAAGGACACCGCGAGGGCGAATAAGTCGCTCGGCGGCGGCTGGGATAACGCGAAGAACTCCGCGCTTGACGCGTACAAGACGAATTTCGTGGGCTACGAGTCGCTTACTTCCGATACGAAAATCCTTGCTATTGTAAAGAACGGCGAGCTTGCCGAGCTGTGCGGCGAGGGCGACGAGGTAAGCGTAGTCATTGAGGATACTCCCTTTTACGCGGAAATGGGCGGTCAGGTAGGCGACCACGGAACTATTACAAACGGTTCGAGCGTTCTTGAGGTAAAGGACACGCAGAAGCTCGGCGGCGGACAGTTTGTCTGCGAGTGCACGGTGGTATCCGGCGGATTTTCCATCGGCGACAAGGTAACGGCGACTGTTGATGTTCAAAAGCGCGCGGCTACTCAGCGCAATCACACCTGCTGCCATATTCTCCAGGCGGCTCTGCGCGAGGTGCTGGGCGACCATGTACACCAGAGCGGTTCTTATGTAGACCCGCACCGCTGCCGTTTCGATTTCAGCCATTTCAGCGCCATGACCGCAGAGGAGATAAAGCTCGTTGAGGATTATGTAAACAAGGTTATTTTTGAGGCGCTCCCAGTTGTCACGGAGGTACTTCCCATCGAGGAAGCGAAGAAGCGCGGTGCAATGGCGCTGTTTGGAGAGAAATACGGCGATGTTGTGCGCGTTGTCAGCGTCGGTGAATACTCCACCGAGTTCTGCGGCGGTACGCATTTGAAAAATTCCTCCGAGGCGGGATTGTTCAAGATAGTTTCGGAAAGCTCCGTAGCGAGCGGCGTAAGACGTATTGAGGCTGTTACGGGCGCTAACGTGCTTGAAATGCTGAATAACGCTTTGGGAGAGCTGGACAGCGCGGCTAAGGCGCTTAAGCTGCCCAACTCCAACGATATAGTTACCCGCTGCGAGGCGATGATGAGCGAGCTCCGCGAAAAAGACAGGAAGATACAGTCCATGGAGCAGGCGGCGGCTAACGCGCAGCTCGGAAATCTTGGAGAGAACGTGCCGGAGATAAACGGCGTGAAGCTGATAACCGCGTCGCTTGACGGCACGGGCGCGGACGGTCTGCGCAAGCTCGGCGACAGTCTGGCGGACAGATTTGAGTGCTTTGTGGCGGTTCTTGCGGGAACTAACGAGGGCAAGAGCAATATTCTCTGTAAGTGCTCCAAGAGCGCCGTACAAAAGGGGGCGAACGCGGGAACCCTTGTGCGCGAGATAGCGGCGGTCGCAGGCGGCAAGGGCGGCGGAAAGCCCGACCAGGCAATGGCGGGAGTGCCCGACGCGGCGAAGATACCCGACGCACTCAAGGCTGCGGCGGACATCGCGGCGAAGCATATCAATTGACGGTTAGGGGGGAGCGCGTTGACGGAAGAACTTGCCTGTATGAAACGATATATCGAGAGCACGGGCAGAGCGAACGTGCTGCTTGAACGCAACGATTTTCTGCTTGTGGAGTGGAATAACGTACCCGATATGCCGAAGCGGTATCATAGGCTTCACGCGTTTCCCTACGCGAGATCGGGCATGGGCAACTGCGAGCCGTGGAGCTGTAAGATCACCGACGAGCAGGCGGAATATTTTCTCGCTCACCCCGACAAAGCGGAGGAATACTTTAAATATACGCATTCACATTTCAGCTCCGCGAAGATCATTTTTTTGAGCTTTGACAACATTAAGGGGATAAACGAGAACGGCATTGACTTCGGGGGCGGTCATTTCGTGGATTTCGCGGAATGCGTTCAGTCGTACAAGCGTTTCCACCCCGAAAACGAGCACTGTATCGGCGAGCGCGACATTACCTCAAAGCCCCCATT
>CAMWLH010000160.1 GCA_947175045.1 uncultured Clostridia bacterium
AATGGCACAGAGCGGCGCTGAAGCGAGAGGGATAATAGAGGAGCAATGGGGGAGATAAATAGTTTCTGTTAGATTTGAATTTAACGGATTTTTTATTATGTAACGCAAAAAAGTATATCCATTAAAAAAATAAATCAACACAACATATAATTCATTAAAATTGACGTCTGTTTAACATCAAAAACAGGAAATTTTTGGCTTTTGCTCCGTATTTTGGCTGAAAAAGTGCCCAAAAATCGAAAATAATTGAAAATATTTTGAAAAAATATCAAAAATGTATAGCATTTTTTAAAAAAGTATGTTATACTATCCTATATAGTTGGGGTATTTTGCGCCATTTTTGCGCAAACGTTCCACCGAAAGAGAAAGAAAAGGTGATTTTTATGGCTAAAGATATCAACTTGCAGGATGTGTTCCTTAATCAGGCTAGAAAGGACAGGATACCCGTTACGATCTATATCACTAACGGTTTCCAGTTCAAGGGAATAGTAAAGGGCTTCGATAACTACACGGTCATTCTCGATACAGACGGAAAGCAGAATCTTATTTATAAGCACGCCATTTCTACCATAACTCCCTTTAAGCCGGTGTCGATACTCGACGCCTACGAAAAGACGGAGACCGGGGAGGAATAATGAGATCGCGCTGGACAACCGTTACGGTTTTCGTGCTGTCCGCGTTTATTATCCTTATCGCCGTGGGACAGGTCTTTTTTGCCGGCGGCGAGCGGCTTAAATACGAGACCGCCTATATTTACAGCATGGAGGAGGAGATACCCTTTGACGGGGTGTATCTGCGCGACGAGACCCTTATCTACGGCTCGGGAACGGGTATTCTCAGCTATGAGCACGAGGACGGCTCGCGGGTCGGGAAAAGCTCCGTTATTGCGGGGCGGTACAGGAGCGAGAGCGAGATAGACTACCGCCGCGAGATAGAGGAGCTTAAGGAGCAGATAGAGGTGCTGAAAAGAGCAGAGGAGCTTATCGGTACCGATAACTCACAGCTTGAGGCCATCTCGGGGCAGATAAACGAGCAGCACTCCGCGCTGATAAGCTGCATTACGGGCGGTGATTATACCGCGGCATCCGCGCTGCACAACGGTCTTCTGGAGGTCATGTGCAAGCGGGAGATAACCTTGCAGGAGAGCACGGGGTATTCCGAGAAGATCGCCGCGCTTCAGTCGCGTATCTCCGAGCTGGAGGGGCTGATATCGGGCGACGTTCAGTGGATATACGCGGGCGGCTCGGGGTACTTTGTCAGCAAGGTGGACGGCTATGAGGGAGAGCTTGGCTTTTCCGACATAGACAAGCTCTCCGAGCAGCGCATAAAGGATATATTGGCGGTCCCCGAAAAAAACGGCGGGGACGCCGTAGGCAAACTCATTTCCGACTATATATGGCGGGTAGCCGCGGTGATAGAGACCGAGAGGATGTTCGGAATCTATGAGGGCAGCAGTGTCACGCTGCGCGTCGGGTCGGATTCCTCGCTGTTGGAGGCGAAGGTAGTCTCGGTGGAGAACTGCGGGAATGGGAACTCTATCTACGTTTTTGAATGCGACAGGCTCACCTCGGCGGTGGTGCAGGGGCGCACGGCTCATTTCAAGCTGGTGGTAAACAGCTACGGCGGACTGAGAGTCTCACGCGGCGCTATTCGCTATAATGGCGACGGCGAGCGCGGGGTCTATATCGTCCGCGGGACAAGCCTTGCTTTCAAGAAGATAAACGTGCTTTACTGGGGCGAGGACTATGTGATATGCTCGCAGGAAACGGGCGACGAATATCTTAAGCTGTATGACAGGATAGTCACAGAGGGCAAGAATCTATATGAGGGAAGAGTTGTTGAGTAACAAGCAGACGGGCTTTGAGGATATCAGAGAAAATTACGCCCGTATCCGTGAGAATATGCAAAACGCCATGGCGCAGGCGGGGCGGAGCGATAAGGTGCGGCTGATGGCCGTCACCAAGACGGTCTCGCCGGACAGGATAAACTGCGCGGTGGGACTTGGGATAGACCTGCTGGGCGAGAATCGGGTGCAGGAGTTTCTGGACAAGCGGGAGAGCTACTCCCCCGCGGAGATTCACTTCATAGGCTCGCTTCAAACCAACAAGGTCAAGTATATAATAGACAAGGTGTCAATGATACATTCCGTTGACAGTCTGCGTTTGGCGGAGGAGATAAACCGCCGCGCGGGACAGCACGGGCTGGTCATGGATATACTCGCTGAGGTCAATATCGGCGGGGAGGAAAGCAAGAGCGGGGTTTCGCCCAGGGAGCTAAGGGACTTCTGCGGACAGCTCGGGACTCTTGAAAACGTCAGACTGAGAGGTCTGATGACTATACCGCCGCCCGGCTGCGGGGAGGATCGGTTCGCGGAAATGCAGGGGCTTTTCGCGGAGATCAAAAGCGGCGCGGGGGATAGCTCGGCTCATTTCGACACGCTCTCTATGGGTATGTCGGGGGACTACGAGGCGGCGATAAAATATGGGGCCACAATAATTCGGATAGGCTCGGGTCTGTTCGGATACAGAAAATATTTATAATTGGGAGGAAAATATTATGGCATTCAAACTGTTCAATTTCGGGGGAGACGATGATTACAGAGACTATGACGACGATATGGACGAGGGATACGACACGTCCTCCTCTGCGGTAACGGAGAGAGAGGCGTATTCCGACGATATCGGCTACGGTCAGAAGTCCAGGGTGATCAGCATGAACGGTACCGGCAACAAGCTGGCTATTCTCGTTCCGACAAGCTATGAGGAGGTTATGCAGGAGGCGGTAAGCTATCTTAAGGAGAACGCTATCGTGTTCCTTAACCTTGAAAAGGTGAACGCCGACGCGAGAATGAGGATCGTTGACTTTATGGCGGGCGTTGTGGCGGCTATCGAGGGCAAGATGAAAAAGACAGCTTCCTGCTCTTACGCGGTCGCGCCCAAAAATTCCGACTGGGTAAACGACCTTGAGGATTACGGTGTATAAGCCGTGGTGAGCCAAGCGGCGCTCAGCGATGAGGAACGCTTCCTTGCCGCGCATATCTCGGACTTGCAGCGGCTTAGCGCAAGGTCGGGAGTACCGCGTTTTTCTGCTTTTCTTAATGAAAGAGAGGCGGTAGTGGCGGCGCGGGCGGTAAAAGGCGAGCCCGAATTTTTTGGAGGATATGACGGTGCGGCGAGAACGATCTGCGGTTTTTTCAAGGACACATATGCCGAGGAAATACCGCATGAGGAAATGTTCCCCGTCCGCGCCGTTACTTTTTTGTTCCGCAGGTGCGACAAGCCCGCGCATCGGGATTTCCTGGGGGCTATGCTCGCGCCGGGCATAAAGCGGGAGCTGCTGGGGGATATCCTGGTAGCGGAGGACTACGCGGTGGTCTTCTGCCATGAGACGGCGGAGGACTTGATATATCATGTGGACAAGGTGGGCAGAGTCGGCGTGAAAGCCGAAAGGGGCGTTACAAAGCCTCTTCCCGAGGTAAAGACTAAGAAAATCGACGCTTCGGTGTCGTCGCTGCGGCTGGACTGCATAGTCAGCGCCGCGGCGAACGTTTCAAGAGAGAGATCCGCGGCGCTGATCAAGGCGGGGCAAGTGAACGCGGACTTTTCGCCGTGTCTGAACGTAAGCGCGGAGCTGTCCGAGGGGACAATAATTTCCGTGCGCGGCAGCGGAAGATACAGGCTGTCCGAGGTCTCGGGCGAGACACGCAGGGGACGGCTGAGAGTGGTTATCGAGAAGTTTATTTAGGAAGTAAAAGGGCATTTATTGTGAAAAAAAGGTCGGGGCGTTCAGCGTTTTCGGCTTTACAATGATACAGCGCTTTGTCATTAACGGAAAGGTGAAAATTTATGAACGCAAAGGATATTATTACCAGGAAATTTGAAAAGGCAACGTTTAATGGTTATAAAACCGATGACGTTGATGATTTCCTGAGGGAAGTGTCGAATGAGTACGCGCAGCT
Source organism: uncultured Clostridia bacterium (assembly GCA_947175045.1). GTDB lineage: Bacteria > Bacillota > Clostridia > Oscillospirales > Ruminococcaceae > CAG-115. The sequence goes on from CAMWLH010000160.1 coordinate 3,959, forward strand.
TCAGAAGGACAAGAGCGAGCTGGAGCGCAAACTCGAGGTGCTTGCCGATAAGATACGCGAATACCGCGATGACGAGGATGCACTGAAGGACGCGCTGCTGCTGGCTCAGAAGCAGGGCAACGCCATAGTTTCCGAATCTAAGGCTGCCGCGGAGAAGCTGAGAAAGGAGACCACGGAGGCGGTCACCAAGCAGCTTTCGGAGGCTAAGGAGAAGTCCGAGAAGATGGTAAAAGACGCGGACGATTACGCCAAGAGAATGACGAAGGACTCCAACGAGCGCGCCGACAAGCTGGTCAAGGACGCGCGTGCAAAGGCGGAGGAGATACGCACCGCCATGAACCGTCAGCAGGAGATACAGGAGCAGATACTCCAGAAGACCCGCAAGGAGGTCACGGAATACAGAAGCAAGATCATGGAACAGCTCAAGCATCACATGGAGTTTATCGAGTCGCTGCCCGATAAGGTCGAGAATGATTTTGTGAGAAAGACCGCAGCCGAGGTGGAAAAGCGCGAGGCGGAGCGGGCTAAGGAGGAACGCGCACGTGAGGCGGAGCGCGCAAAGGAAGCGGAACGCGTAAAGGCTGCCGCCGCAAAGCAGGCTGCCGCTCAGAAGAGCGCCGCGGTTAAACAGGAGCCTAAGCCCGAAAATTCCGAAACGACTGACGAGCCTTTTAAGGCGGAGGAAAAGGAAGAGGCGGGTAAGACCGCCGAGATGCCTTTCTTCAACTCCGAGAACGAGGGCAAGCGCCGCCGCAGCGATCTGCAATTCGGAAAAAACAAGAGTTAAATTCTTTTTAGGGATATTGCCCGATATATTAGGAGAAAATCAATATGAAAAAGGGCGAGGGTTTTGACGAGTCTGCCGCCGCACATGACGGAATATCTCCGATCATTGTTACGGAAACCGAGGAGGAAGCTCAGTTTAATCAGCTTTGGAGCTATCTTGTTCCGCCGTCGGGACGGGCAAAAACCGCGCAGGGGGAAATTATCCGTATCGCCGGAAAAGTTCAGCATGAGCTTTGGGACAACGGCGGAGTCAATTGGGACGATGATTTCCGAAAGATGCTGCGCGCATTCCCAAAATATGTGCGTCTCGGCAATGCTTTCGATGATGACGATATTAAATTGGCGGAGATTCTGACGGAACTTATTATCAAAGCAGGCGATGAAGGACGGGCAGACGGCAACCTTTGCCTGACGCTGTGTTCGTGCGCCGTCGCGTGGGTAAAGCAGAATCCCGAGGTAATTGCGCCTTTGGAAGCGGATTACAGCCGATAAATTTATATATTCTTTCAGGAGGACAGATATGTCAGAGGATCTTAATAATACACTTAATCTCCCGCAGACCGAATTTCCCATGCGCGGAAATCTCCCCAAAAGGGAACCGGAAATGCTGGAGAAGTGGGAAAAGGAGCGCCTTTACTACGCGCTCGCGGAGAAAAATAAGGATAAACCGAGCTATACCTTTCATGACGGACCGCCCTATGCAAACGGCGATATCCATCTCGGTACGGCTCTTAATAAGATTTTAAAGGATATAATCGTCAAGTATAAGAGCATGCCGGGTTATAACGCGAATTAAGTTCCCGGGTGGGACTGCCACGGTCGTCCCCTCGAGCTTAAGGCGCTTAAGCAGATCGG
>CAMWLH010000161.1 GCA_947175045.1 uncultured Clostridia bacterium
CCCGTTGGGGGCATACCGTACTCCAGCGCGGTGAGGAAATCCTCGTCGAGCTGCGCGTCGTTTCCGCCCTGAGCACGCTTCGCCGCGACCTGCTTGGTAAAGCGCTCGCGCTGATCCAGCGGGTCGTTGAGCTCCGAAAAGGCATTGCCGAACTCAGTGCCGTTGATGAAATACTCAAATCTCTCCGTAAACGCGGGGAAATCGGGCTTGCGCTTTGCAAGGGGTGAGTTTTCCACGGGATAATCATAAATAACAGTGGGCTGTATCAGCTTATCCTCCACATACTCCTCAAAAAACGCAATAAGTACATGACCCTTGGTGGAGTTATCGTCCAACTCCTCCAGATGATGCTCCTTTGCGCAGGCGCGCGCCGCCGCGTCGTCCGCCCAATCATGGTAATCCACGCCCGCGTACTTCTTGACCGCCTCTATCATCGTAAGACGCTCCCAGGGCTTGCCTACCGCTATCTCCTTGCCCTGGTAGCTTACCGTGTCCGTTCCGCAGACCTTAACCGCAACAGTTCTGTAAAGCTCCTCGATAAGATCCATCATACCAAAATAATCCGTGTATGCCTGATACATCTCGATGGTGGTAAACTCCGGGTTATGCGTAGCGTCCATGCCCTCGTTGCGGAATATGCGCCCTACCTCGTACACCTTGTCAAACCCGCCGACTATAAGCCTCTTTAAGTACAGCTCCGTCTCTATGCGCATATACATATCGATATCCAGCGCGTTGTGGTGGGTCTTAAACGGACGCGCCGCAGCTCCTATCTCCAGCGGCAGCAGCACGGGGGTGTCCACCTCGAGATAGCCGTGACCGTCCAGGAACGCGCGAATCTCACGCAGTATCGCCGAGCGCTTCACAAACGTATCCTTTACGTCGGGATTTGCTATAAGATCGAGATAGCGCTTTCTGTAACGCTCCTCCTTATCTTTCAGACCGTGCCACTTCTCGGGCAGCGGCAGCAGCGACTTGGTGAGCAGCGTTATCTCCTTTGCGTGAACCGATATCTCGCCGCGGCGGGTCTTGAACACGAAGCCCTTTACCCCCACGATATCTCCCAGATCCCACTTCTTGAACTCGCTGAAGTTCTCCTCACCTATCTCGTCTATTTTGACATAAACCTGCATTCTGTCAGAGCTGTCGCGCACGTCTATAAAATTCGCCTTGCCCATATCGCGCCAGGACATTATCCTGCCCGCGATAACCACGTCCCGGTTTTCCAGTTCCTCGAATCTCTCGCGTATCTCGCTGTTCTTTATAGTCACGTCATAGCTTGTTATGACATAGGGATCCTTGCCCGCCGCCTTTAATCCCGCGAGCTTCTCCAGCCTTACGCGGTGCTGTTCGTCAAGCTCCTCCGCGGTAAGCTCCTGTATCTCCTCGTTTTCGTTTGCCATTATTTTTTCTCCTTATTTTAATTTGAATTTCCCGCACCGTTAACTCCGCCGCGAGGCAGCGGAGTTAACCAGCCTCACTGTGAAAGCTCCGTTCCGCTTCGCTCCACTGTGCTGCCACAGTAGCTTGCGGGAAATTCCTGCGTGGGCGGAATGCCGCTCTTTGCTTGCGCTGCTTTTCTGCTGCCGCCCGCTTTCAGCGCCTTTGACCGCCCGGTTACTATGCGGCTTCAATGCCGATCATTCCTTATTCCTCGTCGTCCTTGCGAATATCGAGTATCTCAAATTTAAGCACTCCCGAGGGGGTTTCAACGTCCACTACCTCGCTTACCTTATGGCCCAGTATAGCCGCTCCGATGGGGGATTCGTCCGACAGCTTTCCGCTGTTGATGTCCGCTTCCTTAGTGCCCACCATCTTGAACTCCATCTCCTCCTCCATCTCTATGTCAAGGAGCTTCACGATAGTTCCTATGCCCACCTTTTCCGTGGAGATATCCTCGTCGTCGATTATCTGCGCGTGTGCGAGCGTAGCCTCTATCTCAGCTATGCGGGACTCGATTATGCCCTGCTCGTTTTTCGCCTCGTCATATTCGCTGTTCTCCGAAAGGTCGCCGAAGGAAAGCGCTACCTTTATCTTCTCCGCGATCTCGCGGCGGCGCACCGATTTCAGCTCGTCAAGCTCCGCCTTGAGCTTTGCTTCGCCGTTTCTTGTCAATACTGTAATAGGCTTGTTCATTATTAGTCCTCCAAAATATTATGCGTGACCGGGCTTACGCCCGACCCGCGGATTTACGCAATTATCAATTTCCGTTGTTCGGTGCAATTACCTCCAGCGCCTTTTGAAGCTGTGAATCCATATCGTCCGAAAGGCTGCCGAGCGCCGCGCCCGCTGGGAGCTCCGACAGATAATCCGGCTTAAGCCCTATTCCGTCGTAGCTGTCCGACTTTGACGGGTACACCTTGGCGGTCGAGAGCGTGATTGCGCTGCCATCGGGAAACTCATAGGTGTTCTGCATGACCGCCTTGCCGTAGGTCTGCGTTCCCACCAGCACCGCGCCGCATTCGTCCCTCAGCGCTACCGCTAACAGCTCCGAAGCCGAAGCCGTACCGCCGTCCACCAATATCGCTATCGGCAGCTCAACGTGTACCTCCGAGTCGGTCTCGATAAGTGTTCTTCTGCTGCCGTCGGAGTACTCCGCCGTAGCTATGATAGCCGCGGGGATAAATCTGTCAAGTATGGGCTTAAGGGAGCTTACCAGCCCGCCGCCGTTCTGCCTTACGTCTATTATCAGCGCCTTTACGTCCGCCTCGGTAAGCGTGTTGAGGTGCTCGGCGAACTGCTCCGCGGTCTTTCCGTTAAACGAGGTTATCCTTATATATCCCACGCTGCCGTTGATGACCTTGCTCGTTACCGATTCTATCTCCAACTGCTGACGTATAAGGTTCACCGAGACCTCCTCGCCATCGCGCAGCAGCTTAAGCGCTATCCTTGTTCCTATCTCACCGGAGAGTCTTCCCGCCGCCGTGCCGGGCTCCATTGAAAGCAGGCTTTTACCGTCTATCTCCGTTATAACGTCGCCTACCTCCACACCGTTCAGCTCCGCGGAGCTGCCGCGGTACACCGTAGTAACCAGAAGATAGCCGCTGCCGTCCTCCTCCGCGTCAAAGCCGGCGTTCATTATTATACCGCTGTTTGTCTGCTGTAACTCATAATACGAATCCGCCGCCATATAGCTCGCGTACTTATCGCCGATACCCGCCACATATCCGTTTATAACGCCGTTAGCTATCTGCTCGTCGCTTACGGAGTTGATATAGTTGTTTCTGACCGTGGCGTCTATCTCACGCAGCTTCGCGTACATACCCTCGTATGTGTCGGAGCTTACCAGCTTTCCGTTGTATATTTTAAGCGAAACCGTCCACGTAAGAACGAACGTAATCGCGCAGCCGATCGCCACAAGGCTTATCGCAACGCCCAAAGAAATTTTTTTATTCAAATTGCGCTTCCTTTCGTTTGTCTGTCGTTAAAACTCTATCTTTACCGATTCTCCGTCTACCGCCTCGCCGGGGCTTACGGTTATGGAGAGCATCTGATCCTCGGAGTAGCATATGGTTTCGCCGTCGCCGAAAACAACACCCTCATCGATAACATATCCCGCAACATTGGATATAAACAAGTGAAGCTCCATCGGTTCGGCGCTGCTGCCAAGCACCTCTATTTCGTTATACCCGAAGTTTATCATTCCGCCTGTATATCCGCAGATACCCTCTCCATTACTGTAAATACCTATCCACACCAGATTATGAAGCGGGTATAGTCCCTCGTCAAGCATTTCCGCAAAGTCCAGATAGTAATCCCTTGCAAGCACCACGTCGCCCGTGTATACTCCTATACCGCCGAACAGCTTAAGGCAGGATACGACGGTCTTTACCATAAGCTCTCCCGTATCGCGCGGATCAAGCCCGTCACCCATTACCGCCACCAACAGGTGCGCCTTATGCTTTTTCACCTGCTTAACGCCGTCGCTCCACATAAAATTACGCTCCGCGTTCGCTTCGACCTCGCCGTAAGGCACGGGGGCGTCTATTAAGGATACCGCTATAAGCGCTCCGCCGTAAGAAATTACGAGCGAGTTTCTATCGTCTTCATCGTCCTCATCATCGATATTCTCATTGTCGATATCCTCATAGTCAGGTTCATACTCGATCCCCCATGCGCTTTTCAGTTCCCCGCGCAGGGCTTCCATATCCCATTTTATATCCTCAAACAGAACATAATTGACAAAAGTCCCGGGATTTTCCTTGCGGTTTTCCGCGTCCTCCGCCGATTTGATTATCTGCTCCCGCACAAAATCAACCAGTGTCCGCGCCTGTTCCTCGGCGTTAGCCTCGTCGTACTCCTCCATCTCGCTGAAGGTGTGCCCGCAGTTTTCAAGCTCGTCGTCCTCGTATCCGCCGCTTACGCCAATCAGCCACTCGCCGCTCTCCCTCTTATATTTAAAAATATAATAGGTCATCTCATAGGCTTCAAAGCTGCCCGCGCACTCTATCTCCGCGGGAGCCGTACCCAGCTCCATCGGGTGTGAGAGCCAGCTTATCATGCTCTCCAAAGCCGCGTTTTTCTGTCGCTCATCCATGCTGTCCTCCTATACCTTAAGGTATTTTCCCGTGCTTATGGTAGTACCCACCGCGCCTAGCAGCGCTCCCGCCGCGCAGTTCACCGCCAGCACTATCCAGCTTATCCCGTCAAAGGGGATAAGGTCGTACATTCCGAACATTCTCCACACCGTAAGCTCGCTGTCGAACAGGGCGTAAATGGAGCTGTAAATGCACCAGGTCAGCCCCCACGACGCGGCTCCCGCGAGAATGCCTATAAACATACCCTCAACGAAGAACGGGGTCTTGATAAAGCCGTTTGTGGCTCCCACATACTTCATAATGGTGATCTCGCTGCGCCTTGCGAAAACGCTGGTGCGGATAGTGTTGGACACTATGATAACGCTTATCGTTACCAGAGTAGCGAGCACCGCCGTCAGAATTACCGTCAGCGTATTTCTGATATCCACCAGAGCCTCCGCGAAATCATAGGGCGCCTGAACAAGCTCAACGCAGTCTATACTTGATATTACCTCAACAATGTAACGGATTTTTGTTAAGTCTGTGACACGCACAAGAAAAGTTTCGGGCGCGGGGTTCTCGGGGAGATATTCCAGAAGCTCGGCATACTGCCCCATATCCTCACGGAAGCTCTCCAGACCCTCCTCCTTGGACACATAATTTATATCCGTCAGATCGTCGTTTTTCTCCAACACCGCCCGAACATGGTCGATCTCCGCTTGGGTAACGTCTTTCTCAAGAAATATCACTATCTGATTGGTAGCGCCGATATTGCTCATAACGATATTGACATTCATCATCACAAGCACCGTGCAGCTCACCTGCAGCAGGCTTACCAGCAGTATACAGAAGCTGGCGAAGGACATCACAAAATTCTTCCAGACGGAGGTTATGCCTTTTTTAACAAGATAGGTTGCGTTACTCGTCCTCATCGTGACCTCCGATATTCTCGTCGAACGTGACCGACCCCTTTTCAATATTTATGATCCTGCCGCCGAAATAGCGGACAAGATCATGCTCGTGGGTGATCATCACGACGGTAGTGCCGCAGAGGTTTATATCCTTA